>VAXX01000275.1:747-6909 GCA_005885115.1 Actinomycetota bacterium
TTGGCGTCGGACGGGTCCTCGACGATCGGCGCCAGGGTGCCGTCGTAGTCGCAGGCGACCAGCAGTTGCGGGACCCGCGCGATCAGCCCCACCGCCGACCGCAGGGCGGGGTCGATTCCGTCAGGCAACTAATCCTCCGAAGCGGGCAGCGCAGCCGAGGGTACGCCGAGGGCGGACAGGAACGAAGAGGCCCAATGGCGGACATCGTGGGTACGAAGGTGCCGGCGCATGGCGCGCATGCGGCGGGACGCCTCGGTCTGGTCCGCGTGTACCGCCCGGGTCAGCGCGTCCTTGAGGCTCTGCAGGTCGTGCGGGTTGCACAGGTACGCCTGTCGGAGCTCACCGGCCGCGCCGGCGAACTCGGACAGTACGAGCGCACCACCAAGGTCCACCCGGGCCGCCACATACTCCTTGGCCACCAGATTCATGCCGTCTCGCAGGGGAGTCACCATCATCACGTCCGCCGCGCAGTAGAGCGCGACCAGTTCACTGCGACTGTACGACTGATGAAGGTAGTGCACGGCCGGCACGCCGACACGTCCGTGGTCCCCGTTGATCCGACCCACCTCGCGCTCCACTTTCACGCGTAGTGCCTGGTAGTGCTCGACTCGCTCGCGGCTGGGCGTGGCGACCTGGACCATGACCGTCTCGGGGACGCTGAGTCGGTTTTCCGACAGCAGCTCCCGGTACGCCTTGAACCGCTGCTCGATGCCCTTGGTGTAGTCCAGCCGGTCCACGCCCAGGATCACCGTCTTCGGGTCGCCGAGCTCCTTGCGGATCTGCTCGGCCCGGGCCCGGATGATCGGGCTGCTCGCCAGGGCCTCGATCTCGGGTACGTCGATGGAGATCGGGAACGCGGCCGCGTACACGGTCCGGCCGTCCTGCTCCACCCCGGCGCCGCGGGGGCGCAGGCCGAGCAGGTGCCGGGTGAGCCGGAGGAAGTTCTGCGCGGCCAGCGGGCGCTGGAAGCCGACCAGGTCGGCGCCGAGCAGGCCGCGCAGGATCTCGGCCCGCCGGGGTAGCTGCATGAACAGCTCCACCGGCGGGAAGGGGATGTGCAGGAAGAACCCGATCCGCAGGTCGGGGCGCAGCTCCCGGAGCATCGCCGGTACCAGTTGGAGCTGGTAGTCCTGTACCCAGACGGTCGCGCCCGGGGCCGCCTCGTCCGCGGCGGCCCGGGCGAAGCGCTCGTTGACCCGCCGGTACGACTCCCACCAGCTCCGCTTGTAGATCGGCGTCTCGATGGCGTCGTGGTACAGCGGCCACAGGCTGGAGTTGGAGAAGCCCTCGTAGTAGCGCTCGACCTCGTCGCCGGACAGGGCCACCGGGCGCAACCGCATCCCTTCCAGCTCGAAGGGCTGGATCGGCTCCTGGTCCGGGTCGGTGGCGCTGCCCGTCCAGCCGACCCAGGTACCCGCCTGGGCGACCAGTACCGGGTGCAGCGCGGTGACCAGGCCGCCCGGGCTGCGCCGCCACGACCCCGGCGCCACCTCATCGACCGGTAGCCGGTTCGCCACGACCACGAAGGAACTCGGTGCCACCCCGACACTCCCCTCCGCCTACCGTCCGAAAAGCCTACTGGATCGCGCCGAACGGCGGATCGACCCCGGGTGGCCGGGGGTTGCCCGGCGATGACATCCTGCGAGCCATGGCGGAGGGTTCCACGCGGGGCGGCCGGTCAACCGCGGGCCCGCTCGTGCTCGCGGTGATCTTCCTCGCTGTCCTCGGCGCGGGCGCCGGCTTCAGCCTCGGTACCCTCGCCCGGGACGGGCACACCACGGCCACCTCCAGCTCCGGTCCGCCGCCGACCGGGTCCGACCGGACGCCGGTGAGCACCCCGCCCGCGACCGACGGCACCCCGTCGGCCAGCGCGAGCGCGGTCCGGTGCCTGGCGCACACCGAGCAGCAGGCCGGCGCCGCCCCACTGATCCAGCTTCTCTACCTGCACACCAAGGACTCCGAGGTGTGGATCTGCCGGTCCACCGACGGCACCCTGTACTACCAGGGCCACAAGGGGCAGCCGGGCGGCACGCTGACCGAGGGGTCCACCGCGCTGTTCCTCAACACCGTCGAGCGCGAGGGCGGCAACGGGTACGTGGCGACCAACACCAGCCCGGCCGACGGCCACGTGACCAAGTACCACGTCACCAGCCAGCGGTTGATCATCGAGGACACCGTGACCGGTGACCGGGAGATCCAGCCCGCCGTCTGACGGGTTGCGGTTCGGAAAGCACTCAGGTGCCGGACGGTTGCGACGATGATGGGCGTGGACACGGGGGGACCGATGATCAAACTTCTGGGGTACGGGGTGCTGGGCGCGGCGGCGGCGATCGTGCTCGCGGCGCCGGCGCAGGCGGCCACGCCGGGACACCGCATCGCGTACGTGCGGGCCGGCTCGGTGTACGTGCTGTCCGGGACCGTGGAGACGCGGCTCACCGGTGACTCCGACGACACCCGGCCGCGCTGGTCGCCGGACGGGCAGCGGATCGCGTACGGGCACGCCGGCCGGCTCTGGGTGATGAACGCCGACGGTACCGGCCGCCAGGCCCTGGCCACCGGTACCGCCGGGGGAGCCGGCTGGTCGCCGGACGGCCGCTGGCTGGCCTTCGAGGCGCGCGGCTGCACGGGCCTGGATGGCGTCTTCGAGGTACCCGCCACCGGCGGCACCCCGCAGGCCCTGTTCCCGCTGGAGTGCCGCGGCAAGCCGGTACCGGCCGCGACCGCCCGGCCCCGTAGCGCCGGTGACCTCGCCACCCGGATGCGCGCGGACGGGGCGGTCGCCTGGTCCCCGGACGGCACCCGGATCGCCTTCCGGGGCGGCCAGTGCCTGGGTATCTTCGACGACTGCCTGACCGTCGGGACGGTGGCGACCGGCGACGAGCAGCTCGTCGACGCGTACGGCGGCGGCGGCCAGGTGTACTCGGGCTTCGCCGTGGTACCGGCGTGGAGCCCGGACGGGCAGCGGCTGTCCTGGACCGCCGAGCAGCAGGGCGACAGCCGGGCGACGACGCAGCCGATCCACGTGGTGGAGGCCGCCCCGACCGGGGCCGGCCGGCGTACCGTCGGCGTGGCGCTGGACCGGGAGATGACCTATGCCGGTCCCGGCACCGGGGTGCTGACCGGCTCGTACCATGGCGGCTCCTGGATCATCTCGGTCGACCTGGCGACCGGTGCGCGTACCCCCTTGCGTCCCGGCTCGCAGCCCAGCGTGGCCTGAGCCGGGCCGCGTTGGGCGACCGCGCGCGGACCTGAAAGGATTGGTCCGTGGCTCAGTTCATCTACACGCTCGAAAAGGCCCGCAGGGCGCACGGCGACAAGGTCGTCCTCGACGACGTGACGCTCAACTTCCTGCCCGGCGCCAAGATCGGTGTGGTCGGCCCGAACGGCGCCGGAAAGTCCAGCCTGCTGCGCATCATGGCCGGGCTGGACCGGCCCAGCAACGGCGAGGCCCGGCTGATGCCCGGGTACACGGTGGGCCTGCTGGCCCAGGAGCCGCCGCTGAACGACGCGAAGACGGTCCTGGGCAACATCGAGGAGGCCGTCGCCGAGACCAAGGCGAAGCTGGAGCGGTTCAACAAGATCGCCGAGCAGATGGCCACCGACTACTCCGACGAGCTGATGGACGAGATGGGCCGGCTCCAGGAGGAGCTGGACCACGCGGACGCCTGGGACGTGGACTCGAAGCTGGCGCTGGCGATGGACGCGCTGCGCTGCCCGCCGCCCGACGCGGACGTGACCCAGCTCTCCGGCGGCGAGCGGCGCCGGGTGGCGCTGTGCAAGCTGCTGTTGCAGCAGCCCGACCTGCTGCTGCTGGACGAGCCGACCAACCACCTGGACGCGGAGAGCGTGCAGTGGCTGGAGCAGCACCTGGCCAAGTACCCGGGCACGGTCATCGCGATCACCCACGACCGGTACTTCCTGGACAACGTGGCGCAGTGGATCCTGGAGCTGGACCGGGGCCGGGCGTACCCGTACGAGGGCAACTACTCGACGTACCTGGACAAGAAGTCGGCCCGCCTGGCGGTACAGGGGCGCAAGGACGCCAAGCTACACAAGCGGCTGTCCGAGGAGCTGGAGTGGGTACGGTCCAACGCGCGGGCGCGGCAGACCAAGTCCCGGGCCCGGCTGGGCCGGTACGAGGAGATGGCCGCCGAGGCGGAGAAGACCCGCAAGCTGGACTTCGAGGAGATCCAGATCCCGCCGGGCCCGCGCCTGGGCAACACGGTCATCGAGGCGCACCACCTGACCAAGGGCTTCGGCGACCGGGTACTCATCGAGGACCTGTCGTTCTCGCTGCCGCGCAACGGCATCGTCGGCATCATCGGGCCCAACGGCGTCGGCAAGACCACACTGTTCAAGACGATCGTCGGGTTCGAGAAGCCGGACAGCGGCGAGGTACGCATCGGCGAGACGGTCCAGTTGTCCTACGTCGACCAGAACCGCTCCGGCCTGGAGCCGAAGAAGACCGTGTGGGAGGTCGTCTCCGACGGGCTGGACCACCTCATGGTCGGCAAGGTCGAGATGCCCTCGCGGGCGTACGTGGCGGCCTTCGGGTTCAAGGGCCCGGACCAGCAGAAACCCACGGGGGTACTGTCCGGTGGCGAGCGCAACCGGCTCAACCTGGCGCTGACCCTGAAGATCGGCGGCAACGTCATCCTGCTCGACGAGCCGACCAACGACCTGGACGTGGAGACCCTCGGCTCGCTGGAGAACGCGCTGCTGGACTTCCCCGGCTGCGCCGTGGTGATCTCGCACGACCGGATGTTCCTCGACCGGGTCGCCACGCACATCCTGGCCTGGGAGGGCGACGCCGAGAACCCGGCCAGGTGGTTCTGGTTCGAGGGCAACTTCGACGCGTACGAGAAGAACAAGGTCGACCGGCTCGGTCCCGAGGCCGCCCGCCCGCACGCGGTGACCTACCGCAAACTGACCCGCGACTGAGTCTGCCGTGCGTCCTCCCCGGCCGCCCGCAGCGCCTGGACCGACGGTCGGGACGCGGCGGTTCTCCCACCACTGTCCGGTGCGCTGGTCGGACATGGACGTCTATGGCCACGTCAACAACGCCCGGATGCTCACCCTCTACGAGGAGGCCCGGGTGGCGCTGATGTTCGGCGCGGCCCGGGACAGCGGGATCACCAGCTTCGAGGCGGGCATCGTGATCGCCCGGCACGAGATCGACTACCTGCGTCCGGTGGACTACGCCGACCCGGTACGCATCGAGCTGTGGGTGGCCGAGCTGCGCCCGTCCCGGTTCACCATCGGGTACGAGCTGTTCGACAAGGACCAGGTGGCCAGCCGGGCCCGCTCGGTGTGCGTACCGTTCGATCTGGCCGCCGGCCGGCCACGCCGGCTGTCCGACGCCGAACGCGACTTCCTCCAGCCCTGGCTGGGCTGACCCGGCCATGGCTGGGCCGACCGCCGCCGAGGCCGCGCCGTTCCTGGCCCGGCTGACCCGGCTGGACCCGGACGCGCTGGTCCGGCTCCGCCCGGCCGGCCCGGACCGGGTGGTCCTGTGGGGCCGGGTGCCGTGGGGCGTACTCGTGACCCGGACGGTACCCGGCGGGGCGGTCGGGGACGTCTCCGTGGGCGCCGCTGCGCTCCTCCGCTCGCTCACTGACGGTGACGGCACCCTGCCGCCGTCCCGGGACCGGGACTGGCGCTGGCCGCTGCCGCCGGGCCCGGGCCAGGTGATCGAGGCGCTGCCCGGGTCCGAGGTGCGCCGGCTGGGTACCGCCGCGGCCCGGACGCTGCGCGAGGCGCGCGGCCGGGTCGGCGAGCGGGCGCTGCGCGATGCGCTGCTGGAGTACGTGCCGATCGTGGTGACCGCCGGGGACAAGAAGATCGAGATCCGTCAAGGTCTGGTCCAGGCGGTGCTCCGGATGGCATTTATGAGTACCGATTCCGTCGGGGACGTCACGGTTCGTGTAGCAGGTACCTGGGTGGGTTTGGCGGCAGAATACGGGTCCGTATGGCTACAAAACACTCCAAGCCTGGCTATTCACGTGGCCAAGTAGCTTATTCGCGCCATCCGAACGGTTGAGGGGCTAGTGGCCCAACGGTTCGGTGCGTAGCATTCGGACTCGCCGAGGTACGTACGCCCGGATAGCGTGACTCCCTGAGCCAGGGAACCGGCGACGTGGGGAATACTTCGCGAGGCGAGGA
>VAXX01000099.1 GCA_005885115.1 Actinomycetota bacterium
ACGGGGTGATCCCGCGGACCGCGCTGCCGGAGGTGTTGCGGCGCATCGGCGAGCTGTCCCGCGAGCACGGGGTACGGGTGGCCAACGTTTTCCACGCCGGTGACGGCAACCTGCACCCGCTGGTCCTGTTCGACGAGGCGGTACCCGGGCAGGCGGAGCGGGCCGAGGAGGTGTCCGCCGCGATCCTCGGGCTGTGCATCGAGTACGGCGGCTCGATCACCGGCGAGCACGGCGTCGGCGTGGACAAGGTGGCGTACCTGCCGAAGATGTTCACCGACGACGACCTGCAGACCATGCAGATGGTCCGGTGCGCGTTCGACCCGGCCGGGATCGCCAATCCCCGCAAGGTCTTCCCGGCCCCGCGACTGTGCGGCGAGATCCCCGGGCGGCACCATGGCGCGCCGCCGCTGGCGCACGTCGGGGAGGTGTTCTGAGGCGTGGACGTGGTGCTGGAAGCCTTGCGGTTCGCGGCCGGCGGGGCGGCCGGCACGGCCACGGACGCCGACGCGATCGCCGGGGTACCGGCGCGCTACGTGGCCCGCCCATCGTCCACAGTGGACAGTGCGGCGGTCCTGCGGGTGGCAGCGGCCCGCGACCTGACCGTGGTGGTCCGCGGCGCCGGGACCAAGCAGGACTGGGGGATGCCGCCGCGCCGGCTGGACCTCATCCTGGACACCGGGCGGCTGACCGGGGTGGTGGAACACGCGGCCGGTGACCTGATCGCGGTGGTCCGCGCGGGTACCACCGTCGAGGAGCTGGCCGGCAAGCTGGCCGTGGCCGGGCAGCAGCTCGCGCTGGACACCCCGCTTTCCGGCGCCACCGTCGGCGGCACCGTCGCCACCGCCACCAGCGGCCCGCGCCGGCTGCTCTACGGCACCGTCCGGGACCTGCTCATCGGGATCACCGTGGTGCGGGCCGACGGGGTGGTCGCGCGGGCCGGCGGCAAGGTCGTGAAGAACGTCGCCGGGTACGACCTGGGCAAGCTCCTCACCGGCTCGTACGGCACCCTCGGGCTGATCACCGAGTGCGTGTTCCGCCTGCACCCGGTACCCGCGGCGACCGCGTACGTGTCCCGGCCGGTGGACGGTCCGCAGGAGCTGGGCCGGCTCGCGGCCGCGATCCGGGGCGCCCAGGTCGTACCGAGCGCACTGGAGGTCGACGCCCCACCGGACCGGCCGATGACGCTCGTCGTCGAGCTCGACGGGGTACCGGGCGGGGTCCGCCAGCGCGCCGACGCGGTCGCCGGGATCCTCGGCGGGGCAACGGTCTTCGGCACCCCGCCCGGCTGGTGGGCCCGGTACCCCTGGGCACCGGGCGAGATCGGGCTCAAGCTGACCGGGGCCCTGTCACGGATACCGGCGCTGCTGTCGGCGGCGCGCGGGTACACCGTCCGGGGCTCGGTCGGCACCGGCGTCCTGTACGCCGCCCTGCCCGCCGCCGAGGCCGACGCGGTCACGCCGTTGCGCGGGGCGGCCACCCGGGCCGGGGGTCACGCGGTCGTCCTGACCGCTCCCCCACCGGTACGCGACCGGCTCGACCTGTGGGGTCCGGTCGAGGGGCTGGCCCTGATGCGGCGGGTCAAGGCGCAGTTCGACCCGGAAGGGCGGTTGGCGCCCGGGCGGTTCGTGGGAGGGATCTGATGAGCGCGTTCGACGAGCACCACCCGCCCCGGGCGGACCTGATCGAGGACTGTGTCCACTGTGGATTCTGCCTGCCCACCTGCCCCACGTACGTGCTGTGGGGGCAGGAGATGGACTCGCCGCGCGGGCGGATCCACCTGATGGCGCAGGGGCTGGCGGGCGAGCCGTTGAGCGGGTCGATGGTCACCCACTTCGACCGGTGCCTGGGCTGCATGGCCTGCGTCACCGCGTGCCCGTCCGGGGTCCGGTACGACCGGCTCATCGAGGACACCCGGCAGCAGGTCGAGCGCCGGTACCCGCGGCCGGTCCGGGACCGGGCGTTCCGGGCGGCCATCTTCGCACTGTTCCCGTACCCGCGGCGGATGCGGCTGGCGCGGGGACCGTTGCGCGCGTACCGGGCGCTGGCCCGGGGCCGGCGGCTGCTGCCCGAACCGTTGGCGACGGCCGAGTCCCTCGCACCACCGCTGACCAAGCGGGAACGGTTGCCCGAGCGGGTTGCGGCGGTCGGCCGGCGCCGGGCGGTCGTCGGGCTGCTCACCGGCTGCGTACAGGACGCCTTCTTCCCCGACGTGAACGCGGCTACCGCCCGGGTACTCGCCGCCGAGGGCTGCGACGTGGTGATCCCGCGCGGGCAGGGGTGCTGCGGCGCGCTGTCTGTCCACAGTGGACGCGAGGACGAGGCGGGCCGGTTCGCCCGCCGGCTCGTCGACGCGTACGCCAATTCCGGCATCGACTACCTCGTCGTCAACGCGGCCGGCTGTGGGTCGGTGCTCAAGGAGTACCGGGACACCCGGTTCGCCGCCCGGGTACGGGACCTGTCCGAGGTACTGGTCGAGCTGGGCCCGGTCGCGCCCCGGCACCCGTTGCCGGTCACCGTCGCGTACCACGACGCCTGCCACCTCGCCCACGCCCAGGGCATCCGCGCGCAGCCCCGGCAGCTCCTGCGGGCCATCCCGGAGCTGGACCTGCGGGAGATCGCCGATCCGGAGATCTGCTGCGGGTCGGCCGGCATCTGGAACCTGCTGAACCCGCAGCCCGCGCGGGAACTCGGCGAGCGCAAGGCCCGCGACGTCCTCGCCACCGGCGCGCGGCTGCTGGTGACCGCCAACCCCGGGTGCCTGATGCAGGTGGCGTCGGCGCTGCGGCGTACCGGCGGCACGATCGGGCTCGCGCACACCGCCCAGGTACTCGACGCCAGTATCCGCGGGCTACCCGTCGCCCGCCTGGTACCGGCGTCGTCGTCCCCCACCCCCGAAGCGTCGAGGTGATCCCATGCCCGATCAGTTCACGATCATCACCAACCCGGTCGCCCACTCCGTCGCGCTCTCCGCCATCTTCGCCGCCCTCGCCCTGCTCACCCTGTTCGTACTGCTGGGTGTCGTGCGCATGCGGGCCTGGCTCGCCGCGCTCATCTCGCTGGCCGTCGCGCTCGTCGTGGCCGTGGTGGTGTACTCGATGCCGGTCGGGCAGGCCCTCCTGTCGGCGAGCGAGGGCGCCGCGTTCGGCTTCTTCCCGATCCTGTGGATCGTGCTCAACGCGATCTGGGTGTACAACCTGACCGTCGCCAGCGGGTACTCCGACGTGCTGCGCCGGTCCATGGCCCGGGTCAGCCCGGACATGCGCATCCAGGCCGTCATCATCGCGTTCTGCTTCGGCGCGCTGCTGGAGGCGCTGGCCGGCTTCGGTACCCCGGTGGCCATCACCGTGGTGATGCTGATCGCGCTGGGATTCCGGCCGATCCACGCGGCCGCCCTGTCGCTGATCGCCAACACCGCGCCGGTGGCGTTCGGCGCACTGGCCACCCCGATCGTCACCCTCGCCACGGTCAGCCACGGGGCCAACGAGGATCACCGGCTCACCGTGGACACGATCGGGGCGATGGTCGGGCGGCAGACCCCGATCCTGGCCCTGGTGGTACCGCTGGTGCTGGTCGCGGTCGTCGACGGCCGGCGCGGGGTACGCCAGACCTGGCCGGCCGCGGCCGTGGCCGGCGTCACGTTCGGAGTCGCGCAGTTCGTCGCGTCCAACTACGTCTCGGTACCGCTGACCGACATCATCGCCTCGCTGGTCTCCGCGGCCGCGGTCGTCCTGCTGGTCCGGGTCTGGCGGCCGGTCGAATCCCCCGATCTCGCCGTGGAGCACCTGGCGCTGGCCCGGACGGGTGGCGGCGCCGGGGAGGGTACGACCACCGGCGAGGTACTGGGCGATGCTCCCGGTACCCAGCACCCGGTCGACGTACGGCCGGGCGCGCACCGGCTCACCCGGGCCGTACCGGACACCGGTGCCGAGGTGGCCCGCGCGTACGCCCCGTACGTCATCATCATCGCGGTCTTCTCGATCGCGAACCTCAGCGTGGTCAAGTCGGCCCTGGCGAAGAAGCCGTGGACGGAGAGCTTCGCCTGGCCGGGACTGCACATCGTCTCCGGCAACGGCAAGCCGTTGTCGTCCATCACGTTCGCGTTCGGTTGGCTGCCCGCCGCCGGTACCCTCATGATCATCTCGGGTATCCTCACCGCGTTCGTCCTGCGGGTGGGGCCCGGCCGGGCCCTGCGCGCCTACGTCGACACGTACGTCGAGCTGCGGTACGCCATCGTCACGGTGATGGCCGTGCTGGCGCTGGCCTACGTGCTCAACCAGTCCGGCCAGACCAACACGCTCGGCGCGGCCTTCGCCGCGGCAGGTGGCGTCTTCGTGTTCCTGTCGGCGATCCTCGGCTGGCTCGGGGTCGCCGTCACCGGCTCGGACACCTCGTCCAACGCGCTGTTCGGCGCCCTGCAGGTACAGACGGCGGCGCGCGCCGGCCTGGATCCCCTGCTGCTGGCCGCCGCCAACTCGTCGGGCGGGGTGATGGGCAAGATGATCAGCCCGCAGAACCTGGCGATCGCGGCCAGCGCGGTCGGCATGGCCGGACGGGAAGGCGAGATCTTCCGCCGGGTACTGGGTTGGAGCCTGCTGCTGCTGCTGTTCATCTGCGTCCTGGTGACCCTGCAGGCCACTCCGGTGCTGCACTGGATGGTGCCGTAACGAAAGCGAGCGGCCACCGTCCACAGTGGACGGTGGCCGCTCGGGTTCCCCACTAGCCGGCCACGTTGACCGTACCGACGTTCCAGCCCGACAGGCTGACCACGGGGCTCGCCCCGCGCAGGTCCGCCGAGTCGTAGCTCGCCGTGAGCGTCTGCGACTCACCCGGCCACAGGGTGATGTCGTTGTCGTTCCACAGCGCCGAGGTGACCTGGTTGTCACCGGAGGCCGGGGTGCTCCCGCTGCCCCGGCGGATGTCCGCCCGCAGGAAGAAGGACACGGCCGTACTCGCGGTGTTGGTGACCGTCACCGTGGTGACCGTGTCCGCCCCGTTCGGACCCGAGCCGCCGCTGGTCTTCGCGGTCACCTTGACCGAGCTGCCCGGCAGCGAGTGCAGGGCGGTCAGGTTGCCGTACTGGCTCATCGTCGCCTGCGGGTTGCCCAGGGTCGAGCCCCAGTTCACCACGTCCTTCTGGCTGGACAGCCAGTACACGTTCCGGTCCACCACGGTGGAACCCTTACGCAGCACCAGTTCCACGAACGAGGTCTTGGCCGCCGCGGGCGGGGTGGTCGCCCCCGGTACCTTCGGTGACAGGACCCCGGTACGCACCTGCTGGCTGGACAGCGTGATCGCGTTGACCGTCTGGTCGTCGAGCACCTTGCCGGCCAGGTCGTACACCTTCGACTCCACCGACAGCCCGCTCTGCGACGAGCCGCCCAGGTTGTCCACGGTCACGCTGTTGTTGTCGTACCCGTAGAGCACGTGCAGCGTCTCGTTGGCCTTCTTCGCGCCGAAGAAGCTGCCCGCCTGGTCGCCGTCGTAGTTGTACAGCGTCCACAGCAGCGACGGCCAGCCCTTGTTGACCTGCCAGTAGATGGTGCCGGTGGCCGGGGTCGGCGTCTTGGTCGAGTGGTGGATGAACGCCTCGAACTGCGAGCGGGTGTTCTCGTAGTTGGCCAGCTGCGCCTCTTGTACGTAGCTGTTGAGGTCGGTCCACTTGCCGTACCGCTTGGTCAGCGCCTGGTCGAAGACGAACAGCTGACCGAAGCTGTACCCGCCGTGCCCGTTCTCGTAGTTGAGGTGGTACTGGTTGAAGCTCGGGTTCTGCCACAGGTTCGACTGGTCCGAGGCGGACATGAACCGCCTGATGGAGTCCAGCGTCGGTACGGTGTCCCCGGCGCTCTCCTCGCTGTCGAAGCCCCACGAGCCACCGGAGTTGGTCTGGTCACCGCCACCGGAGTGGCTGGTGTCGTACCAGTAGCTCGGCGGCACCCAGTCGTACGGGCCCTCCTTCTCCCCCGACGGACCGAGCTTCGCGCTGGACTTGTACTCCGCCGAGGAGATGATCGGCACGTCGAAGTCGGCCTGCGCGAAGGCGGACAACGTCGCCGACTCGGTCGAGGACGGCGGCGCGTTGTCGCTCCAGCTGAACGTGACCACGCTCGGGTGGTTGCGCTCGTTCTGCCCGATGGTCAGCGCCGAGAGCTTGTACAGGTTGAGCGTGGTCGAACTGGGCGAGCCCTGCTCCCAGAAGTCGCAGCACTGGTACCCGGAGTCGATCATCATGCCGGCCGCGTCGGCCTGCCGGTAGAAGTCCTCCGGCATGAAGTGGCCCTCCAGCCGGATCATGTTCAGGCCCAGGTTCTTCAGCAGGGCGAGCTGCCGGGCGGTGTCGGCCGCGGAGTAGCGCAGGAACAGGTCGGGCGCGAAGCCGCCGCCGCGCACCACGATGTTCTTTCCGTTGATGGTGTACCGGCGGACCCCGTTGGGCGCGATCGAGGACTTGCCGACCAGCGACGAGGTGACGGTACGGATGCCGAACGTCCCGGTCGTCGCGTCGGACACCGTGCCGTTCTGTGACACCGAGGTGTCCAGCGTGTACAGCGGCGACGGGCCCATCTGGTACGGCCACCAGACCTGCGGGTGCGCGATGGTCAGGCTCGGGAACGCGCTCGGGGTGAACGAGACGGTCTTGGTGCTGTGCGCACTCACGGACACCGTCTGCTGCACCGTGACCGGGGTACCTCCGCCCGGCGGCGTGATGGTCGCGCTGCCCGAGCCGGTCTGCGTCGCGCCGGAGCTGTTGGTGACGTCGGTCTTCACGGTCAGCGCCGAGCTGCTCAGGTCGGCCGCGTTGGCCTGTACCACGTGGGCGTTGCTGTCGCTGAGCGGGTTGCTCACCTTGAGCTGGACCGGGAACTGCAGGCCGGTGTTGTTGTCCGGCGGGATCTGGTTCCAGTCCACGTCGTCCAGGGTCAGCATCGACTTGGGGTTGTTCGGGTAGACCTCCAGGGCCAGCGAGTTGGTGCCGGCCCGCAGGTGCCCGGTCACGTCGAAGGCGAACCGGGTGTACGCCCCGGTGACGGTGGCCTTGGTGGCCACCTCGGTGCCGTTGACCCAGACGTCGGCCGCGCCGACCACGCCGTTGACGATGACGCTCGCGGTCTGCCCGGCGGTCAGGTTCGCGGTGAAGTCGGTCCGGAACCACCACGGCACCGCGAACTGCGCCGCCTTCACCGGCCCGTTCGAGCCGGTACCGAAGCAACTTTTCATGTTGGTCGCGAAGAACACGTTGGGGCACTTGCCGTTCTGCAGCAGAGCGGCGATCTCGGTGCCCGGCGCGCCCGAGTCGTCCGGCGCCACCGACAGCCAGCCGCCGGTGTTGAAGCCCGGGGTGGAGATCTGCTGGCCGCTCTGGGTGGCGGTGGCGCTGCTGAGCACCTTCCAGCCGCCGGTACCCAGCTTGGTCAGGTGGTGGCCGGACTGGGCCAGCGGGCCGGACAGGACGGCCGCGCTGGCGGCCGCGGCGGTGGCGAGGGCCGCGGCCGCGGCGGCCGCGGCCACCAAACGGCCGGAGATCCGCCGGTTGCGTTGCCGAATGATCATCTACTGCCTCCTGGGCGTTCCCGGCCGCGGCGTAATAGACATTAGTTAATAAGGCTGCCTGATAGACTATGGCCAATCCCCTAACAACGGCAAGAAGCCGCGTCGCCACGACACGCCACTGGGCGGTACGGCGGCTGCCGGAATGGGTACGCCAGCGGTAGGGTCACCGGACGGTGCCATGTCTCTGTCCGTACCACACCATGGGAGTTCGTCGATGGCACGGCGCGAGTGGGTGCTCGGCTTGGCCGTCCTGGTGCTCATGCTCGGTGGCAGTGGCGTACCGCCGGCCCAGGCGGAGGTGCTGCACCGGCCGAGCGCGGCCCGCCCGGTGGCCGTGCGCGCCAACCCGAGCCCGTCGGTACCGCCCTCGCGGTCGCCGACCCCCACCGCGCCGCTGCCGCTGCCGATCCCCGACCACGGGACCGGTCCGGCCGGGTCGCTGCGTACCACCGGCTCGTCCGCGGTCGCGCTGACCTTCGACGACGGACCGTGGGCGTACACGCCGGGGGTACTGGACCTGCTCGCCCAGTACCACATCAAGGCGACCTTCTGCCTCATCGGCCGGCAGGTCGCCGCCCATGCCGACCTGGTCCGGCGGATGGTCGCCGAAGGCCACACGCTGTGCAACCACACGTGGAGCCATGACCTGCTGCTGCGGACCCGTTCCCCGGACCGGATCCGCGCCGAGCTGCAACGCACCGCCGACGCCATCCACGCGGTCGTCCCCGGCGCGCCGATCCGGTACTTCCGCAACCCCGGCGGCAACTTCTCCGCGCAGACCGTCGCCATCGCGGCGAGCATGGGGATGACCTCGATCTACTGGAACGTCGACCCGCAGGACTGGACCCGGCCGGGGGTCGGCGCGATCATCGGCAACGTCCTGTCCCGCACCGGGCCGGGCGCCATCGTGCTGATGCACGACGGCGGCGGCGACCGCTCCCAGACCATGACCGCGCTGCGGACGATCCTGCCGGCGTTCGTCCGCCGGTTCACCCTGATCCCGCTACCGGACTGATCCCGCCGCCTGACTGATCCCGTCCCCCGCCTGACCGGCGCGGGGTTTGGGAGTGGCCGTGCCGGGGAAGCTCCGACGCGTGGTCAGTCGAGAACGGGCCGGGGCGCCCGCCTACCGCGATGCCGTAGACGCGCTGGAAACCTTCACGGTCGAGATACCCACCCAGCGCGACGCCCGGGGCAGCGCGCTGCCCGCGGTGCGTTGGCGGCTGTCCGGCTGGCGAGCGGATCTGCTCGCCGCATTTTTTTGCCTGGTACCCGCGCTGTGGACCACGGCCCGGCTGTGGCACCACGTACACACCCGGGTGCTCGGGCGCAATCCCGGGGACCACACGCTGTTCGAGTGGATGCTCGGGTACGGGGCGCGGCTGGTCACCCACGGCGGGAACCCGTTCCTCACCGACCGGCTGGGCGTACCGGACGGGGTGAACCTCGCCGCGAACACCAACGTCCTCGGACTGTCCATCCCGCTGGCCCCGGTGACCCTCCTGTTCGGCCCGGACGTCTCGTACGCGCTGCTGCTCACCCTGGCCTTCACGCTGACCGCGTTCGGCTGGTACCACGTGTTCTCCCGCCACCTGGTGCGGCACCGGGTGGCGGCGCTGCTCGGCGGGCTGTTCTGCGGGTTCGCGCCGGCCCTCGTGGCCCACGCCAACGGCCAGCCCAACCAGGTGGCCCAGTTCGTGGTGCCCTACCTCGTCCTGTTCACCCTCCGGCTGGACCAGCGGCCGGTCCGCAACGGGCTCGTGCTCGGGCTGCTCGCGGCGTACCAGGTCTTCGTCAACGAGGAGATCCTGTTCATCACCGCGCTCGCGCTCGGGCTCCTGGTGCTGGCGTACGGGCTGCAACAGCGGGAGGAGCTGCGGGTCCGCTGGCGCCCGTTCCTGACCGGGCTCGGGGTGGCCACCGGGCTCGGCGTGGTCCTGCTGGCCTACCCGCTGTACGTCCAGTTCGTCGGACCCCGCTCGTACCGGGGCCTGCCGTTCACCCCCGACCGGTACGTCTCGGACCTGCTGTCGTTCGTCACGTACCCCCGGCAGGCGGTCCTCGGCGACCCGTCCGTGGCCGCGCGGCTGTCCCCGAGCCCCGACGAGGACAACGCGTCGTTCGGCTGGCCGCTGATCGTCCTGAGCCTGGTGCTGGTGGTGTGGCTGTGGCGGCGGGCGCTGGTCCGGGCCGCGGTGCTCACCGCGGTCGTGATGGCCGCCCTGTCGCTGGGTCCGCACCTGCGCCTGCGTGGCCACGCGACGCCGATCCCCGGCCCGTTCGCGCTTCTGCAGCACATCCCGCCGTTCACGTTCGCGGTGCCGGGCCGGTTCGCGATGGTCGCCGTACCGGTGATCGGGATGCTGCTCGCGCTGGGCGTCGAGCTGATCGGCGGGATCGCGCGCAACGCCCGGTATGCGGACCAGCTCCGGCTGCTCTGGGCCGGCGTACTGGTCGGGGCGCTGATCCCGCTCGTGCCGACCCCGCTGTACGTGCCGCACCGGCCGGCCGTACCGCAGTTCATCAGCAGCGGCGCGTGGCGGGCGTACGTGCCGGCCGGGCGGACCGTCGTGACCGTACCGCTGCCCGCCTACCAGGCCCCCGACCCGATGCTCTGGCAGGCCAGCCAGAACCTCGACTTCCCGCTGCCGCGCGGGTACTTCCTCGGACCGTCCGGACCTGGCGACCCGACCGCGATGTTCGGTGCCCCACCGAGGCCGACGGCCACCAAGCTGTACGCCATCTCGGTGCTGCCCCGCAAGCCCAAGCCGGCCGTCGGCGGGGACACCCCGCTGGGTACCCTGGTCGGCCCGACCGGCCCGGGCGCGAAGACCGACCCGAACGACCCGGCCCTGACCGTCACCGCCGCCGACCGGGCACAGGCCCGGGCCGACCTGCGCTACTGGCGGGCCGCGATCGTCGTCCTCGCGCCGCAGCGCAACGAGTGGTACCTGTGGCAGACCGTCTCGGACCTGCTCGGCTTCCAGCCCCGCTGGGTCGGCGGCCTATGGCTGTGGGACGTCCGGAACACGATCCCGTAGCTACGGCGGCACCGAGCCCGCGGCGGCCGCGTCCTCGACCAGGCCGCGCCGGGCGGCCAGGCTCGCCGAGGCGACCGCGACCGCGATGGTGAGCAGCGCGCCGAGCAGCAGCGCGGCCGGTTCACCGGGCCGCAGCAGGCCGGTCCGCGCGCCGATGGTGGCGGCGGCCACCGGTACCCCCAGCTGGGCGGCGGCGAGCCCGGCCAGCGGCGCCGGCTGGCCGGTCAGCCGCATCGCCAGGTGGGCGAGCACCGCGCCGGCGCCCAGCGCCGCGCCGAGCCCGATCAGCGCCGGATGGCGGCCCAGCTCGCGCAGGTCGAGCGAGGCGCCCAGCCACACGAAGAACACCGGGCCGAGGAAGCCCTCGGTGACCGCGAACAACTGCCGGGCCAGCCGGCGCGGCTCGCCGACCGCGGCCACCGCGAGGCCGAAACTGAAGCCGGCCAACATGATCGACACATGGGTACCCACGGCGAGCGCCGCCAGGGCGAACAGTACGGCCGCGGCGGACAGGACGGCGAGCGCACCGAGCGCCGCCCGGCCGGCGTGGGCCGGGTCCACGGCCAGCGGCAGCGCCACGATGCACGCGGCGTCGGCGATCGCGACCTGGGGCAGCAGCGCGAGTACCGGCGCCCCGCCCAGGTGCACCGAGTCCACGACCGGCAGGACGAGCGCGGCCGAGGACGAGGCCATGAGCACGGCGTACAGCGGGGCGTGGCCGGTACCGGACAACGTCGCGAGCACCACCCCGAGTACCGCCGCGACGGCACCGACCCCGAGCGCGCGCAGCACCCCGGCCGGCAGGGCGGCCCGCAGCCGGGTGTCCCGGACCGGCACGTGCGACCCGGCGACGAACATGACCAGCGCGAACCCCAGGTCGGCCAGGAACGTGAACGTCGGGTCGTGCGCCGGCAGCACGTCGAGTCCGGTACGACCCAGCGCGATCCCGCCGAGCAGTTCACCGAAGACGACCGGCAGCGACCACCCGCGCGGCAGCGCCAGTAACGGCCCGAGCACCGCGACCGCCCCGATCAGCGCCAGCGTCGCGAACGTCATCCCCGTACGGTAGATGGCATGACCATGCTCGGTGTCGCGTTCGTGCCCCAGTTGCCGCCCGAGCGGCTGCGTGCCATCGCGCACACGGCCGACGAGGCCGGGCTGGAGGAGCTGTGGCTGTGGGAGGACTGCTTCCGGGAGAGCGGGATCGCCTGTGCCGCCGCGGCGCTGGCCTGGACCGGCCGGCTGCGGGTCGGCGTGGGGCTGCTGCCGGTACCGCTGCGCAACGTCGCCCTGACCGCGATGGAGCTGGCCAGCCTGCACCGGATGTTCCCCGACCGGGTACGCGTCGGGGTCGGGCACGGTGAGCAGACCTGGATGGCCCAGGTGGGCGGCCGGGTCGAGTCGCCGATGACGCTGCTGCGGGAGTACGTGACGGCGCTGCGCGCCCTCCTGCGCGGCGAGGAGGTCACGGTGTCCGGCCGGTACGTGCACCTGGACCGGGTGGCCCTGGACTGGCCGCCGCCGTCCGCGCCGGAGGTGTACGTCGGCGGGGTCGGTCCCCGTACCCTGCGCCTGGCCGCCGAGGTCGGCGACGGCACCATCCTGACCGGCGGTACGCCCCCGGACGGGGTACGCGACACGGCCGGTCGCGCCATCGTGTACGTCCACGCCGCGACGGGGCCGGACGCGGCCGAACGCCTTGAGGCGGAACGGATCCGGTGGGGTTACGACTCGTTGACCGGCCGGGCCGTCAGCGGTACCGCCGACGCCGTCGCCGAGGGCGTGCAGCGGTGGGTGGACGCGGGCGCGGATACCGTGGTGCTGCAACCGACTCCGGACGATCCCGACCCGGAAGGCTTCGTCCGCTTCGTGGCCCGCGACGTCCGCCCGCTGGTCCGGTGACGCAGGCCCGGCCCCGGGTGGCACTGGGTACCGTCCTACGGGAGTGGGGCCGGATCGGCTGCATCGGCTTCGGCGGACCGCCGACCCACATCGCGCTGCTGCGCCGGCGCTGTGTCGAGGACCGGAAGTGGTTGGACGCCACCGAGTTCGAGGATGCGGTGGCCGCCTGCAACCTGTTGCCCGGACCGGCCTCGACCCAACTGGCGATCTTCTGCGCCTGGCGGGTACGCGGCCGACTCGGCGCGCTCGTGGGCGGGGCCGCGTTCATCGTACCGGGGCTGGTGCTCATCCTCGGGTTGGCCGCGCTGTTCCTCGCCGGGTCGCCACCGCCCTGGGTCAAGGGGGCCGGAGCGGGTGCCGGCGCCGGGGTCGCGGCCGTCGCGGTACACGCCGCATCGGGTCTGATCCCGGCGAGCTGGCACCGGGCGGCGGGCCCGGGCAGCCGGTTACGGTGGTCGATCTATGTCCTCGCCGGCGGGGTCGCCGCGGCGCTGCTCGGGCCGTGGCTCGTGCTGGTCCTGCTGGCCTGCGGCCTGACCGAGGTGGTGGTCCAGCGGCCCGGCGCCGGGCCCGGACCCGTTGCCGCGCTGCCCCTGCTGGGTACGGTCGGCGGCGGGGTGGCCTGGGTCGCGCTCAAGGTCGGCGCGCTGTCGTACGGCGGCGGCTTCGTCATCGTCCCGCTGATGCAGTCCGACGCGGTGCACCGGTACCACTGGATGACCCCGGCGCAGTTCCTGGAGGCGGTGGCGCTGGGCCAGATCACCCCCGGTCCGGTGGTGCAGACCGTCGCGGTGGTCGGCTACGCCGCCGCCGGGCTGGGCGGTGGCCTGCTCGCCGCGGTGGTCGCCTTCGCGCCCTCGTTCGCCTTCGTCCTGCTCGGCGCGCACCGGTTCAACCGGCTGCGCGCCGACGCGCGGGTACGCGCCTTCCTCGACGGTGCCGGTCCGGCCGCGATCGGCGCGATCCTCGGCTCGGCGGTCCCGCTCGCCCTCGCGCTGACCCGCCCGTGGCAGTACGCGGTCCTGGCCGGCTCGGCGATCCTGCTGCTCCTGCTGCGCCGGGGCGTGGTGCCGACGCTGCTCGTCGCCGCCGCCGTCGGAGTCGTGGTGACGTCCTACTCGTAGTACCGGTACACCGCCTGGGCCACGCAGGCCGGCTTCGCCCCGCCGTCCCGTTCCAGGGTCGCGTCGACGGTCACCTGCACCCCGCCCTCGACCGGCGCCACGTCGACGAGCGTCGCGGCCAGGCGTACCCGCGAACCGGACGGCAGCGGGCTGGGGAACCGGACCCGGTTGAGCCCGTAGTTGATGCCCATGCTGACCCGCTCAACGGTGAGCAGCTTGGCGAACAGCGGCGGCAGCAGGGCCAGCGTCAGGTACCCGTGCGCGATGGTGGTCCGGAACGGCCCGGAGCCGGCCCGCTCCGGATCGACGTGGATCCACTGGTGGTCCCCGGTCGCCGCGGCGAACGCGTCGATGTCGGCCTGGCTGACCTCGACCCAGTCGGTGGTACCCAGGTCCCGCCCGGCCAGGGCGGACAGATCCTGCACGGTCGCGACGGTGGTCATGGGAAGCTCCGCTCGGGTTTGGTGAGGAACTCGGTGACGAGGGTGGCGATCTCGAACGGCCGCTCCAGCAGGAACAGATGGCCGCCGTCCGGGACGACGTGCAGCCGGGCGTCCGGGATCAGCCGGGCCAGGATCCGCCCGTTGACCAGCGGGACGATCGGGTCGTCGTCGCCGGACAGGACCAGCGTGGGGTGCGGCAACCGGTACAGCCACGGGACGCTGGTCCAGCCGGCGATGGCGTACAACTGGGAGACGTACCCGAGCAGGGACGGGGCCCGCTCGAACCGGGCCAGCGTGCCGTGCAGCATCGCGTCCGGGTCCCGCCGGGCGGCGCCGCCGTAGATCTCCCCGGCGATCCGCCGGAAATAGTCCGGCTGGGTGTACCGGCGGGGCGTGGCCATCTTCAGCAGTACCCGCGGCGACCCCGGTACCCCGCCCAGGCCCGGTCCGGTCGCGGCGAGCACCAGCCGGCGTACCCGGTCGGGGGCCTGGTGCGCCAACTGCTGGGCGAGGACCCCGCCGAAGGACACACCGAGCAGGTCCACCTGGTCGTACCCGAGGGCGTCGAGCAGCTCGGCCATGGTTGCCGCCAGGCCCCCCATCCGCCGGGGATACCGGTACCCGGTGGACTCCCCCGTACCCGGCGCGTCCACCGTGATGGTCTGGATCAGCTTCGGGTCCAGGACGTCCTCGAAGGGCTGCCAGATGTCGAGGTTGGCACCGATGCCCATCAGCATCAGCAGCGGCCGGCCGGTGCCCCGGATCGCCACGCGCAGGCGTACCCCGTCCACGTCGACGTGGCGCAGGTCCCGCCCGCGCTTACGCGAACGCAGCCACACCGGTGATGTCCCGTCCGACGATGAGCGTCTGGATCGTCTCGGTGCCCTCGTACGTGTGGATGGCCTCCATGTCGGCCAGGTGCCGCATGACGTGGAAGTCGAGCAGGATACCGTTGCCGCCCAACAGGTCGCGGGCCGCCAGGATCACCTCGCGGGCCTTGCTGGTGTTGTTCATCTTGGCCAGCGCCGCGATCGTGTCACTGAACCGGCCCTCCTCGATCAGCCGGCCCAGGCGCAGGCAGTACAGCTGCATGCCGCAGATCTCCGCGAGCATCTTCACCAGCCGCTCCTGCACGATCTGGAAGCCCACCAACGGTTTGCCGAACTGTACCCGCTGGCCGCAGTACGTGCGAGCGGCGTCGTATGCGGCGACCGCGTGACCGAGCGCGCTCCAGGCGACCGTGTTGCGGGTACCGGCGAGCACGGCGCCGGCGTCCTTGAAGCTGCGCGCCCCGGGCAGCCGGTTGGCCCGGCGTTCCCTTCTCCACCAGGAACCCCTTGACCTTCCCGTCGGCGACGTCGCGGGCCCAGACCACGGTCACGTCCGCGATCGTGCCGTTGCCGATCCACTTCTTGTCGCCGTTGAGGATCCAGGTGTCGCCGTCGCGGCGGGCGCTGGTCGAAAGGCCCACCGAGTCCGAGCCGTGCAGCGGTTCGGTGAGCGCGAACGCGCCGAGCTTGTCCAGCGCCGCCATCGGCGGCAGCCACCGTTGCTTCTGCTCCTCGGTACCCAGCGCCGCGATCGAGCGCATCGCCAACCCGGCCTGTACGCCCAGGAACGTACCCAGGCTGCCGTCGCCCCGGTTCAGCTCCATGTGCACCAGGCC
>VAXX01000598.1 GCA_005885115.1 Actinomycetota bacterium
GCGAGCCAGGCCTCGAACGGACCGGGTACCGCCCCGGTGTGGTCCCGCCAGCTCCGGATCTCCGAAACGTCAGCCGCCGCGACGTAGCCGAGCAGGAGATCGGAGTGCCCGGTCAACGCCTTGGTACCACTGGCCACCACCAGATCCGCGCCCAGCGCCAACGGCTGCTGCCCCAACGGCGTGGCGGCCGTGGAGTCCACCGCGAGCAGGGCACCCGCGTCGTGCGCCGCCGCCGCGAGCGCGCGGATGTCGCACACGTCCAACCCCGGGTTGGCCGGCGTCTCCAGCAGCACCAGGCGGACGCCGTCCAACGGCGGGTACGGCCCCGCCGTCGGTACCTCGCGGATGGTGACCCCGAGGCCGGCCAACGTCTGCGCGGCGAAGGCCAGCGTCTTGTAGTACCCGTCCGACGGCAGGACCACGGTGTCGCCGGGTCGCAGCAGCGTCAACAGCAGCGCGGAGATGGCCGCCATGCCGGAGGAGAAGACGACGCACTCCCCACCCTCCAGCTCCCCGATCGCCGACTCCAACGCCCGCCAGGTCGGGTTGTCGGTGCGCCCGTACGCGTCCAGGCCCGCTTGTGGACCGACCCTCGGGTCCAGGTGGTACGGGGCGGCGAACACCGGCCCGGGCAGGAACGGCTGCCCCGGTACCGGGTCGGGCAGGCCGGCGCGGACCGCCCGGGTACCGTCGCCGGTCATTCGGGTTTGGTCTCCCGGCTCATCAGCGCGGTCACCGCGACCCGCGGGTTGACGCCCTCGTGACAGACCCGCTCGACCTGTTCGGTGATCGGCATCTCCACGTCGCACCGGCGGGCCAGATCGCGGATCGCCAGGCAGCTTTTCACGCCCTCGGCGGTCTGCCGGGTCGCCGCCTGCGCCTGCTCCAGCGTCTCCCCCCGGCCCAGGTGCTCGCCGAAGGTACGGTTGCGCGACAGCGGGGAGCAGCACGTGGCGACCAGGTCGCCGAGGCCGGCGAGCCCGGAGAAGGTGAGCGGGTCGGCCCCGAGGCGTACCCCGAGCCGGGCGGTTTCGGCCAGGCCACGGGTGATCAGGGTGGCCTTGGTGTTGTCGCCGAAGCCGAGCGCGTGCGCCATCCCGTACGCCAGCGCGATCACGTTCTTCACCGCGCCGCCGAGTTCGCAGCCGACCACGTCGTCGTTCGTGTACGGCCGGAAGTACCGGGTCGTCACGGCCTTCTGCACCACCGCCGCGCGTACCGGATCGGTGCACGCGACGACCGAGGCGGTCGGCTGTTCGGCGGCGATCTCGGGGGCGAGGTTGGGTCCGGACAGGACCACCACCCGGTCCGGGGCCACCCCGGCGGCCTCCACGATCACCTCGCTCATCCGTTTGGACGTACCCAACTCGATGCCCTTGGGCAGGCTCAGCAGGCTGGCCTCCGGGTCGATCAGGTCCGCCCACTCGGCGAGGTTGGTCCGGACCGTCTGCGACGGGATCGCGAGGACGACCAGGTCGGCGCCGTCGATCGCGACCGCCGCGTCACTGGTCGCGGTGACCGCCTCGGGCAGCCGCATACCGGGCAGGTATTCGGGGTTGTGCCGGTGCTGGCGCAGGGCGGCGGACACCTCGGGCCGGCGGGCCCACAACACCACGTCGGTACCGGCGTCGCCGAGTATCTTCGCGAACGCGGTCCCCCACGAACCGGATCCGAGGACGGCCGCTCTCACCCGGCACCGCCGTTACGCGCCGCGCTCGGCTGCTCCGGCGCCGGTTCACCGCGGACCCCGGCGAGCAGGTCCCGCAGCGCCGTCATGACCTCGTCGGTGATGGCGTACAGGTTGAGGTTCAGCCGCCGGCCGGGCCGGTTCCCCTCCCGCCGCGGATCGAACATGCGCTGCGGTCCCCACGTGACGATCGGTACCACCGGTGCCCCGGTCTCCAGGAACAGCCGCGCCACGCCGGTCTTGCCGCGCTGCGGCCACAGGTCGCCCGCTTTCGGGGTCGTACCCTCCGGGTAGATCAGGACGGCGTCCCCGGCCCGTACCGCCGCGGTCGCCGCCTCCAGCGACTTCACCGCGTCGGCGGTGCCCCGGAAGACCGGGATCTGCCGCGCCGAGCGCAGCGCCGAACCGATGATCTTGTTGTTGAACAGGCTCGACTTGGCCAGGAACTGCGGCCACCGGCCGGCGTCGTAGACGAAGTGGGCGACGACCAGCGGATCGACCTCGGACAGGTGGTTGGCGGCGAGGATCACCCCGCCCTCGGCCGGGATGTTGGCCATGCCGGACCAGTCCCGCCTGGTCCACAGGGTCATCGTCGGCTTGACCGTCACCACCGCGACCCACTGCCAGAACCCGAGCCTGCCCCGCGCCACCGGACCTCCCCCTCGCCAACCGCCCCGCCACCGGCGGCTATCAGCGCATCATGCCTGATCCCGGTACGGACACCAAGCAGCAGGAGGCTCAGCCCGGCGTACGCCGTCGCACGACGAGGAGCAGCCCGAGCGCCGCGACGACGACGAGCACGACGCCGAACCCGACGATCGGCCAGGGCGACCGACCGGTCGGGGGCGACGACGCGGCGCCGGTGGTCGGGTCGGGCGAGGCGGACGGAGTGGCGAGCGGTGGTACGTCGGCGGTCAGCGCACCGACGAGGTTGACGATGCCGTAGCCGTACACCTCATCCCGACCGGACGGTCCACGGTCGATCGCGGTCGCCGTGAGCCGGTGTACGACCTCGGTCGCCGACAGGTTCGGAAACCTCGCCCGTACCAACGCCGCCGCCCCCGCCACCATCGCGGTCGCATTACTCGTCCCGCTCGTCGTGAGATATCCGTGGTTGAGCGCG
>VAXX01000276.1:0-2505 GCA_005885115.1 Actinomycetota bacterium
TCGGGAAGCCGCCGTTCGCCGCGTACCTGTACACGCCGTTGTTGCCGTCGGTGCCGGACTGGAGCTCCTGTACCGGCGGCAGGCCGGCTGACTGGCTGGTGAAGTAGTTCGCGTCGGCGGCGTAGTGCCCGGTCGGCGCGAAGTACGAGACCAGGTACGTGGTGTTCGCCCGTACCGGGATCGGGTTGGCCAGGGTCAGGGTCTGCCAGCCGGAGGCGGTCTCGTTGGTGAAGGTACCGCTGGCCAGCAGCGTGCCGGTCGAGGTCCACAGGTGGCCGACGTGGGTACCCCCGTTGGTGGCGCTGCCCTTGAAGAACCGGATCCCGGTGACCGAGGACGCCGTGGTGGTCCGGAACTTCGCCCCGACCTCGACGGCGCTGGCGTCACCGCTGTCCGGCTTGGCCGGGCCGGCGGAGGCCGGGAAGACGGTGCACGGGCACTGCTGCGGCCCCACCGTCACCGTGACGGTGCTGACCGGCCCGATATTGACGCTGTCGTCCTCGGCGCGCACCTTGATCGCGACCGTACCCAGGGCGCTCGGCGTCCAGCTGTAGCTCCACGAACCGGTGCCGGTCGCCGGGCGCCAGGTGGATCCGCCGTCGACGGACACCTCAACCCGGGCCACCACGCCGCCGACGTCAAGGGCCGTACCGGAGATGGTCACCTGGGACAGCGCCGGCACGGTGGTACCCCCGGCGGGGCTGGCGACGCTGACGCTGGGTCCGACGGTGTCGGTGGTCGGGGCGGCGAGCAGCAGGCCGGTCTGCAGGGTCATGGGCTGCGCGCCCATGTCGGCGAGCAGGTTGACGGTGGCCTGCTCCATGTCGGCGTTCTCACTGGTCGCCGGGCTGACGTGGACGGTGGACAGACCCCAGGCCCATTGGACGGTACCGGCGCCGAAGACCAGCGCGTGCGAGGTCTGGTCCCGGTACTCGACCAGGCTGTGTGTCGCGCTTCCGTTGCCGTACGTGTTGCCGTCGTCGAGCAGGAGCGTTCCGTCGCTGATCGTCATCGGCGTGGACGACAGCTCGATCGCCCCGGCCGGCCGGTTCGTGTTGAGCGCGTCCACGTCCCACTCGTAGCCGAGGGTGCCGGTGGGGAAGGTGGCGACCTGGCCCTCGGGCAGCGTGGCGACCGAGGTGTTGTGCCACAGGCGCATGCTGCCGTACGAGGCGAGGATCGTCATCGCGTCGGCCCGGTACCCGTTGACCTTGAAAAGCGTCCCGGTCAGCGCGTTCTGCGGGTTGTTGCCGCCGCTGCCGGCCCCGTGCGCGTCCATCCAGGTGCCGGTCCAGGCGCCCGTCGGGTCGGCGATACCGTCCGGGTTGTACTGGTAGTCCTTGGTCATCTTGTAGCAGACCAGGGTGCGGCTCGCGGTGTTGGTGCCGTCGATGCTCGGCTCCAACCGGGTCCGCCAGAACACCTCGTTGCCGCTGAAGAACGCGAGGCTGAGCCCGCTCGCCCGGGCCGCCACCACGTTGTCCCACTGGCTCTGGTTCCAGTACTCGTCGTGGCCGGAGGAGATGAAGACCTTGTGCCCGGGCAGCAGCGCGGCGTTGGTGGACACGTCCAGGCCGGAGATGTAACTGGTGTCGTAGCCGTTGCGCTCCAACCAGCTCAGCAGCGCGAACTCCGAGCCGAAGACGCCGTTGTTGCCGCCGATGTTCAGCGGCCGGTTGTAGCTGACCTTGTACGCCCGCCCGTCCGGCGCCGGGCCGCTGCCCTGGTAGAGGTTGCGGCCGCCGTACATGTTGTAGGCCTGCCAGGTCTCGTCCGAGGTCTGTACGAGCACGTCGGACTTGCGGCTGTCGTCGCGCACCACGAACGGGTACGGCATCAGGCCCGCACCGTCGGTCTGGTCGAACTCGGCGAGGTAGAGCCCGGATACCGCGTCCGGCGGGACGGTCCAGGATGCGGTGACCGACCAGTTGCCGCAGTCCACCAGACCCGTGGTGTCGCTGAGGCAGTCGGGCTGGGTGACGGCGGGAAGCACGGCGGCCGGCGAGGTCGGCATCAGCCGGGCGCCGTCGCCGCCGTACCAGCCCAGCCGGTAGATGAACACGTGGTACGTGGCCGGCGAGCTCACCTTGAAGTGGAGGGTGTCACCGGGGACCGCGCTCTCCTGGCTGCTGAACCCCTGGATCTGCCCGTACGCGTTGGGCGAGTACCAGTTCGACATCGGCGTACCGGGCTTGGAGTTCTCGCACTGCACCGGGTTCGAGCCCGGGCCGCACGCGTCGGCCCACGCGATGCTGGCCGGCACCACCGTCACCATGAGCAGGGCCGGTAGCGACAGCACGACCCAGTTGACGAGGCGGCGTGGTCTCATTCCTTACTCCAAACGGGTGCGCTGTGCTGGTTGAGCAGGGGTTGGGTACCAACGGCCAGAGATCTGCGACCGCAGAGTGCCACACCGCCGCCCACGGCGTTATCAGGGAAACGCTGCTGAAGAAATTACTGTCGATGCGCAACGGACATACGGTCGGGTGGGGCGAACCACCAAGT
>VAXX01000276.1:2522-7200 GCA_005885115.1 Actinomycetota bacterium
AGAACAGACAAAATCATCGTCGCGTATCCGACGCCGTGACAACGAGCTGGTTGCGAGATCAATTCGCACAGGTTGTCCGTTCTCCGCACCCCGTACGGTTAGGTCACCGCCACGGCGCCCGGTAATGTCAGCGCGTGACCCGGCACCGGCGTAGGTGGTTTTCCCGCTCGCCCTGGTTGATCGCCTTTGTGGCATCGGTCGCTCTGGTCACCCTCGGACTGGTGGTGGCCGTCACCAACCATGCGCTACGGGCCCGCAGCCTCTACGCCGCGGCGGTACCCCGCCCCGGCGCGTCCTCGCCGGACCTGTCCCCCAGCCCGAGCACCTCCGGCACGGCGTCGCCCAGCGCCTCACCGAAACGCACCGGCGCCGTTCCTCCCCCGCCGGTACCCGTACCGCCCGGCACCGTCCCGCCGGTCGGCGCGTACGTGCGCCCCGGCAGCGTCGGCTACCTCGGCCCGCTGTCCGCCCTCACGGTGTACCCGCACGGTGGCGCCAAACCGGCCGGTACCACCTGGGAGACGTACGGGCTGCAGATCGACGGTGACCTGACGCTGGACCACGTGTGGGTGAAGGGCAGCATCTACTGGAAGGGCTCCGGCACCCTCACCATCACGAACTCGATCATCGACGGCCGGGACGCCTGGTACGTGGTGTATTCCGCCGGCGCGGCGAAGCGCATGGTCATCAAGAACTCGACGCTGCGCTGGGACACCAGGGCGGCCGGGGCTTTCCCGGCCGGATACGACGTGGCCCCGATCTGGCAGCGCGGCGATCCGGTCATGGACATCGAGCACAACGACATCTCCGGACTGCCGCAGGGACTGAACCCGACGGCTCATTCCATTGTCGACGGCAACTGGATCCACGGCCTGGTCCAGAACGGCGGAAGCAACGGACCCATGCACATGGACGGGATCTTCTCCCAGGGCGGCAGCAACATCCTGATCCAGCGCAACTACGTCGAGGTACCCGCGACGGCCGACGTCACCGGGGCCATCTTCCTGCAGGACCTGGACCAGACCGACTCCGGCGTGCGGGTGTGGGGCAACTTCATCAAGGGCGGCCCGTACTTCAACCTGCGCAACGAGACATCGCTGAACCTGGACGTACGCAACAATACCTTCGGGGATGACCACAACGCCCGGAATACGCCACCGGGGACGATCGGTGCCTGGGTCAACAACGTACGCGTGGACGGCAGTTCGGTACCGCAGCCCTAGTCGGGCCGCCACACCGTCCAGTAGCTTTCCGGGTTGATGAGGTAATCCACCGTCGGCACCGGTACGTGCGCGATGGCGTGCCGCCGGCTGTACCGGAAAATCATCTCCCAGTCCTCCACCGGCACCACCTCGCGCCCGCGCCGGATCCGGCTGAACCGGATCGCCGGCGACCGCCGCGCGACAAAGGCATTGATGTCGAGGAATGCCTGACCGGCCGCCCGCCGGCGGTCGAACGGCACGGAAAGGATGTCGCGCTCGCGCCCGTCGGGAAGCACCCGGCGCAGCGCGGTGTAGACCGCGTCGACGCGCGGCTGGTCCGGGTCGCGCAACCGGCGCAGCGCGGTCTCCAGATGGTCGGGCCGCCACGTGTTGTCGTCGTCGAGGAACGCGACGTATTCCGAGTCGGTCAGCCGCAGCCCCACATTGCGGACCACACCGGCGATCCCGCTGTTGCGGGACAGGCTGACCGCCACCACGCGCGGGTCGGCGGGCAGGTCCGGAAGCCCGGCGCCGTCGTCCACGACGATGACGACCACGTCCTCGACGGTCTGCGCGAGGACCGAGTCAAGCGCCCGGACCACCCCCTCCGGGCGGCGGTACGTCGGGATGACCACGGCCACCAGCGCGCGGCCGGTACGGGCGGGCAGCGTCGGCGCGAGGCGCGCGACCTCGGCGTCCTCCAACCGGCGCGGGGCCAGCGCGGTGTGGCCGAGCACCAGCTTGTTGCGCGCCTCGGCCAGCCGGATCCAGCCGTACCGGTCCTGGACGCGCTGCTTGACACTAGGCACCTTGGGTGGCCTCCTCGGCGTGGACGGGTACCGGCGGCGCGCTGCCACGCCGGGTCCGGCGCCAGGCCCGGACGGTGGGCAGCAGGACGAGCGCGTAGCCGGCCAGTCCGGCGGTACCGGCCGCGAACAGGCTGACCGCGCCGGTACCCAGCAGCCGGTACGTCGACCACGCGAGTACCCCGCAGACGATCCCGCCCAGGACCGGGGTACCGACGGCGTCCACGACCACCCGGACCGGTACCCGGGCGCGGGTCAGCGCGACGAGGAAGCCCGGCAGGGCCACCAGCCCGGCCACCAGGACGTGCCCGACGCCGACGCCGGTGATCCCGTACCGGTGCGCCAGCAGCACGAGCACCGGTACGAGGGCGACCAGCCACCCCCCCTGCACGATAATCAGTTCCCGGCGCCGCCCGACCGCGCTCAGGCAGTCGTACGCCAGCTCGAAGCCGACCCGCAGCAGGCCCAGCGCGGCCAGGAAGCGCAGCGGCCCGGCCGCCGGGACCCACTGCGCGCCGTACACCGTGCGGATCAGCGGTTCGGCCAGCACCCCGAGCAGCACGCAGGCCGGGATCGCGGCGGCGGTCAGCAGCCGCAGTCCCCGGCCGAACCCGTCCGCCAGCGTGCTGTCCGAGCCGGCGAGCCGGGAGAAGCCGGCGAACGACACCCGCCGGGCGGTCTCCGACACCGCCCGGACGGGCCAGCTGGAGACGTTGAAGGCGATCTGGTACAGGCCCAGTGCGGTCGGCCCGAGGACCGCCCCGATCACCGCCGAGTCCACGTTGAGCATCGCCAGGACCAGCAGGCTCGCGCCGGCAAGGGGCAGCCCGAACCGCAGCAGGGCGCGGGCCTGCTCCCGGTCCCAGCCGAACCGCAGCATCCCGGGCTCGGCCAGGGCGTACCCGAACAGTGCCACCAGGTTGCCGGAGACCGCACCGTAGGCGAAGCTCATCGCGCGGAACCCGGTGGCCGCGAGGACCACCGTGACGGCGGTGCTGACCAGGAAGTTGGCCAGGTCCACCCGCATCCGCTCGCGTTGGGCGAACCGGCGGGTCAGGCCACCGGCGGGTACGCAGGCGATCCCGTCGATGACCACGGCCAGGCTCAGCACCCGCAGGACCCCGACCGCGTCCGGGGAGCCGAGCAGCCGGGCGAGTACCGGCGCGGTGACGTACAGGACGGCGTACAGCAGGAGGCTCGCCGCCGTGGACAGGGTCAGGACGGTCGGCGCGAACGACCTGACCTCCCGCTCCCACCGGACCAGCGCCAGGCTGACGCCCATCTCGTTGGCGGACAGGAGTACGGCGAGGATCAGCAGCCCGACCGCGTACAGCCCCCAGTCCCGGGGGCTGAGGAAGTACCGGGCGAGTACGACGCCGGTCGCGAACGTACCGACCCGGATGACGACGGTGTTCAGCAGGCTCCACCGGGCCGCCGAGACCACCTGGCCGCCGAGTTCGCTCATCCGATGACCTTGACGATCTGGTCCCGGTTGCGTCGGGCCATCCCCAGGTAGGCCCCGGCGCAGCCGAGCAGCAGCAAGAACACGCCACTGAACATCGGGAAGCTGAGCGTGTCGAAGGTCGCCGATGTGACCAGCGCGACCGCACCGGCCGCGACGAACGCCTGACCGAGGTCGCGGGTGGGCTCGTCGGTGGAGCGCCGCCGGCCGGCGGCGCCGCAGTACATGCAGCCGAGGAACAGCGCCGCCATCGCGAGCACCCCGACGAATCCGATCTCGACCACCGCCAGCAGGTACATGTTGTCGGTGTACCGGTACAACTGGGGCAGGAACGTGCCGTACCCCATCCCGAAGGCCGGGCGTCGGGCGATGAAGTCAGCCACCCCGGCGTAGTCCATCGTCCGGGCCTGGGTGCTGTCGTCACCACCGTTGACCAGCGTCAGTACCAGCTTGGTGAGGGTACCGATCAGTCCCGGCGCGACCGCCCGCAGACCGGCCAGCCCGACGATGATCGCGACCACTCCGGCCCACCGGCGCTTGCGGCCCCAGGTCGGCAGCAGGACCGCCAGCGCCACCCCGAGCCCCAGGATCGAGGTCCGGGACACGCTCATCGGCGCCGCACCGGCCAGCAGCGCGACCGGGAGCCACCTGCGCAGCTTCCCCTGCCGCGCCGGGTCGAATGCCTGTTGCAGCGCGAAGGGCAGCAACATGATCAGGACCGAGCAGAACTCCAGCGGATGCGTCGCGGTCGCCGACACCCGGGCGAAGCGGCCCCGGGAGGTCAGCACCGCGACGGCGTTCTGGTGCAGCCCCGGGATCTGCACCCACCCCAGCAGGTCCCGGCCCAGGATGAACTCCAGGATGCCGATGGCCGCGATGACACTGGCGCACACCACGAGTACCCGCAGCAGTTTCGCCAGCCGCGCCGGGTCGCCGATCCCGGCGGAGGCCAGGAAGACGACGCAGGCCCAGGAGGCGAGCTGGATCAGGCCCCGGTCGGCCGCCTGGGTCTCCAGCAGCGACGCGCTGCGCTGGCCGACCGCGAGGTAGCTGAGCAGGATCGCCGTGGCGAAGAAGCCGACGAGTATCCGCGGCGTCCCGGTGTTCGGGGCGGGCGCCAGCGTTCCGAACAGCCACGTGGCGCCCAGCCACAGGATCGCGACCAGCGCGTACACGTTGGCCGGCGTACCGGCCGCGCCCAACGCCTG
>VAXX01000277.1 GCA_005885115.1 Actinomycetota bacterium
GAGCGACGACGGGCGCATCCACACGACGTACAACCAGACGGTCGCGGCGACCGGCCGGCTGTCGAGCACCGACCCGAACCTGCAGAACATCCCGATCCGCACCGCCGAGGGGCGGCGGATCCGGCGGGCGTTCATCGTCGGGTCGGCGTACGACTCGCTGCTCACCGCCGACTACAGTCAGATCGAGATGCGCATCATGGCGCACATGTCCAAGGACGAGGCGCTGATCGAAGCATTTAGATCCGGCTTCGACTTCCACGCGGCGACCGCGTCCAAGGTGTTCGGGGTCGAGCCGACCGAGGTCACGCACGAGCAGCGGCGCCGGATCAAGGCGATGAACTACGGCCTGGCGTACGGGCTGTCCTCGTACGGGCTGGCCCAGCAACTGGGCATCAAGCCGGCCGAGGCGCAGGTCCTCATGGACGACTACTTCGAGCGCTTCGGCGGGGTACGCGACTACCTGCACCAGATCGTCGGGCAGGCGCGCCGGGACGGGTACACCCAGACCGTGCTCGGGCGCCGGCGCTACCTGCCGGACCTCAACAGCGACAACCGGCAGCGCCGCGAGATGGCCGAGCGGATGGCGCTCAACGCCCCGATCCAGGGTTCGGCGGCCGACATCATCAAGGTGGCGATGCTGCGCATCGACGCCGCGCTCAACCAGTCCGGGCTGCGTTCCCGGATGCTGTTGCAGGTGCACGACGAACTCGTCTTCGAGGTGGCCCCGGGGGAGCGGGAGCCACTGGAGGCGTTGGTACGGGCGCAGATGGGCGGGGCGTATCCGCTGGACGTACCGCTGGAGGTGTCCGTTGGCGCCGGTCGAGACTGGGACGCGGCCGACCACTGACCGGTCGTACGCACTCCTCGGCGGGGTACTGACGGCGCTGTCGGTCGCCCTGGCGGTACGCCGGCCGTGGTCGGGCGACTTCGGCATCCACGCCGCGACGGTGGAACGGCTGCGGCTGAGCTTCACCGATCCGGGCAACCCGCTCGTCGACGCGGCCGGGCCCAGCCCGTACTACTCGCCGTACCCGCTGCTGCTCGGTGCCCTGGCCCGGCTCACCGGAGCCGCCGCGGTGACGGTGCTGCTGGTGGCGGGGCCGCTCGTCCTCGTCCTGCTGCTGTGGGCGTTGCGCGGGTTCGTGCGTACCCTGTCCGACCGGCCGCTCGCCCCCACCCTCGCGTTGGTCTTCGTCCTGCTCCTGTGGGGGCTCAAGGCCCGGCTGTGGAGCGGGTTCTTCTCGCTGTGGGCGTTGCCGTTCGTGCCCGCGTTCCCGAGCACCCTCGCCCTGGCGCTGACCCTGCTGCTGTGGACCGGTCTGACCCGGGCGCGCCGGTGGCCGCACTGGGTCGGGCTGGGCGTGCTCGGTGCGCTGATCGCGCTGGTGCACCCGTTCACCGCGGTGATCGCCGGACTGGGCGCGCTGGCGTTGCTGGTCCGCCACGGCGGCTGGCGGTGGGCGGCCCTCGCATCCGGTGAAGCCGCGGTACTCGTCGCCCTCTGGCCGTACTACTCCTTCGTGGACCTGCTGCGCGCGGGCGGGCAGCTCGACGCGATCCACCGGCCGCTGTACGACCGTCCGTGGCTCTACTACGGGCTGATCGTGGTGGCGCTGCCGGCGCTGTGGCTGCGCTGGCGCCGGGACCGGCGTGACCCGCTCGTCCTGCTCTTTCTGGGCGCGCTCGCGGTGGTCGTGGTCGGCGGCCTCACCGGCCGGTACGCGCTGGGCCGGGTCTGGCCGGCCGTTCTGCTGTCCGGCCAGATTGCCCTCGCGGTGGAGCTTTCCGGGCCGCTGCCGAGGAAGGTGGCCCGGATCTGGCTCCCGGCCACCGCGCTGGCCTGCCTCGCCGGGCTCGCCGTCCAGGCCGGCAACCTGTTGTACCTGGCCCCGCCGGCGCTGCTCACCCCGACCGTCCGGCACGCCGCCCGGATGTACGTCGACTGGCCGGACTACGCGTGGTTGGCCCGGTACGTCCGGCCGGGTGACGTGGTGCTGACCGACGACTACTTCGCGCTGCGCACGGTACCGGCGTACGGGGCCCGGACGATCGCGCCGGCCTGGCCGGACCCGTTCCTGCCGGACCAGGCGCGGCGCCAACGTGACCTGGCCACGATGACCGACCCGGCCACCGACCCGGCGACCCGTACCGGGCTGATGGCGCGGTACCACGTGCGCTGGGTGCTGGAGATCCCGGGGAAGTGGGACATCGAGTCCGGTACCCCGGTCGCGACCGGCCCGAAGGGGCAGCGGTTGTACGCCGGCTAGCCGCGAACCGCGACGAAGATGGCCGTACCCGGGAAGATCCGGCCGCGCAGCGGACTCCACTGACCCCAGATCCGCTCGTGCCCCTCGGGCCACTCCGGCTCGATGAGGTCGGTCAGGGTGAACCCGGCCGCGACCAGTTCCCGGATCCGGTCGCCGAGGGTCCGGTGGTGTTCGACGTAGGTGGCCGCGCCGGTCTCGTCGTACTCGACGTACGGGCGGCGGTCGAAGTACGAGTGCACCGCCACGAGGCCGCCCTCGCCCGGGTCGTCCAGGAAGATCCAGCGCATCGGGTGGGTGACCGAGAAGACCCACCGGCCGCCGGGGCGCAGGATCCGGTACACCTCGCGCATCACCGCGGCGGAATCGTCGACGAACGGGACCGCGCCGAAGGCGGTGAAGGCGAGGTCGAAGGAGCCGTCGCGCAGTGGCAGCCGGGCCGCGTCGGCCTGGACGAGAGGTACCCGTACCCCGGACCGGTCGTTGGCGGCCGCCGCGTGCCGCAACATGCCGGCGGACAGGTCCACCGCGACCACCTGGGCACCCTGGGTGACCAACCACCGGGCACCCGCCGCCGCACCCGCGCCGACCTCCACGGCCCGCCGCCCGGCCACCGGCCCGAGCAGTCCGATATCGGTCTCCCGCAAACCTTCCGGGCACCACACCAGGTCGACGTCGCCGAGGAAATCCCCGTGTTCGGCCTGGTAGGCGTCGGCGTCGGTGTCCCACCACGAGCGCACCGCCCGCAGGTTCTCCGCGGGCTCGACCGGGCGACGGGTCACACCAGGCTCAGGAATCACGCCGATACGGTACCGGCAGGGGTTGCACACGGTCCGGAAGCGCACGGTAAGCTAGTCGATGCACTCGTGGATTGGATCTCGGTAGGGAGCAGATCCGCGGTCGCCGGACAGCTCCAACGATCTTCTTCGGATCCCCTGCGGGTATGCCCGGTGGCCCTTCCGCGAGCGTAACCGTACGCGACGATATCCGACCGGAGCAACAGCCCACATGACGAGCAGCATCGAGGCCACCTCGAGCGCCAACGCGACGCCCGCCACCCCTGCCGCCGGCAACCGGGTGGCCGTTGACGATCTCGGGTCCGAGGAAGCCTTCCTCGCCGCGATCGACGAGACCATCAAGTACTTCAACGACGGTGACATCGTGGAGGGCACCGTCGTCAAGGTCGACCGGGACGAGGTCCTGCTCGACATCGGCTACAAGACCGAGGGCGTCATCCCCTCGCGCGAGTTGTCGATCAAGCACGACGTCGACCCGGCCGATGTGGTCTCGACCGGTGACCACATCGAGGCCCTCGTCCTCCAGAAGGAGGACAAGGAAGGCCGGCTGATCCTCTCGAAGAAGCGCGCGCAGTACGAGCGGGCGTGGGGCACGATCGAGAAGATCAAGGAGGACGACGGGGTCGTCCGCGGTGCGGTCATCGAGGTGGTCAAGGGTGGTCTGATCCTCGACATCGGGCTGCGCGGCTTCCTGCCCGCGTCGCTGGTGGAGATGCGTCGGGTACGCGACCTGCAGCCGTACGTGGGCCGGGAGCTCGAGGCGAAGATCATCGAGCTGGACAAGAACCGCAACAACGTGGTGCTGTCCCGCCGGGCCTACCTGGAGCAGACCCAGTCCGAGGTACGCACCGAGTTCCTCAACAAGCTGCAGAAGGGCCAGGTCCGCAAGGGCGTCGTGTCCTCGATCGTCAACTTCGGCGCGTTCGTCGACCTCGGTGGGGTCGACGGCCTGGTACACGTCTCCGAGCTGTCCTGGAAGCACATCGACCACCCGTCCGAGGTGGTCGAGGTGGGCCAGGAGGTCGAGGTCGAGGTGCTCGACGTGGACCTGGACCGCGAGCGGGTCTCCCTGTCGCTGAAGGCGACCCAGGAAGACCCGTGGCGCCAGTTCGCCCGTACCCACGCGATCCAGCAGATCGTGCCGGGCAAGGTCACCAAGCTGGTGCCGTTCGGCGCGTTCGTCCGCGTGGACGACGGCATCGAGGGCCTGGTGCACATCTCCGAGCTGGCCGAGCGGCACGTGGAGATCCCCGAGCAGGTCGTGCAGGTGGGCTCCGACGTGATGGTCAAGGTCATCGACATCGATCTGGAGCGCCGGCGGATCTCGCTGTCGCTCAAGCAGGCCAACGAGGGCTTCGTCGAGGGCGAGGAGCACTTCGACCCGACCCTGTACGGCATGTCGGCGACGTACGACACCGAGGGCAACTACATCTACCCCGACGGTTTCGACCCGGCCAGTGGCGAGTGGCTCGAAGGGTAC
>VAXX01000278.1 GCA_005885115.1 Actinomycetota bacterium
CGCGACCTGTAAACCGATCGGACCCTAACGCAGTCCGACCAGGACAACGACGGCGGCGATCAGCAGCACGCCGAGGACGGCCTGGAGAATGAGCGCGACGCCGAGATGGGACACCAGGGTGGCGCGGCGCGGGCGCAGCAGCCGGCCGGTGGTGAGGTTCTCGATCGGCCCGGCCACGAGGGGCAGGTCACCCTTGGGGCGGCTCGCGACGGTACGGATCCGGTCGGTACGCAGCAGGGCGCTGCGGGACACGTGCCCGTGTACCTCGAACTCGACCAGGGAGTCGTCGGCGTCGCGTACCCACAGCGGGGTCACCAGGTACTCGGGGCCCTTGCGCAGGGACTTCAGCGGCCGCCGGGCGGTACCCAGCGGCCCCTTGCCCAGGAGCAGGCCGATCAGCAGGCCGAGCAGCTCCGGCAGCAGAGCGGCGATCAGCGTGGGGAAAAGGACGATCGGCGGTACTCCCAGCTCGCGCCCGTACGCTTCGTCCACCCGGACGATCTGGCCGAGCACCACCCGGCGACGGGGTACCTGAACGGCAGCGGACGGGACGGTCATGTCTCCAGAGTCGACCGCGCGTAGCGCTGCGACAACGGAGAGTGGGTGAGGACCGTACTCACTCATGTCCGTCATCCTGCGTACCATCGGCGGACATGGCACGGGTGTGGGCCGCGATCGGCGTGTGCGCCAGCCTGCTCGGCACCCTCGACCTGGCCTTCGCGACCCGGGGCGGGCCGGGGATCACCGGCTACGTCAGCGAATCGGGCGTCGCCGGGGCGCCGCACGCCCTGGCGTACCGGCTGGCGCTCCTGATTCTCGTGGTGGCCACCGGCGCGGCGGCGCTGACGCTGCGCGGGCCGGCGCGCCTGGCCGCGTCCGTCCTCGGCGTCGCGGTGCCGTTCCTGCTGGTGTCCAGCGCCGCGCGGTGCAGCGCCGGGTGCCCGCTGCCGCCGTTCCAGCGGCCGACCGCCGGCGACCTGCTGCACGCCGGCGCGAGCATCGTCGCGGTCGGGCTGTGCGCGCTGGCGATGCTGGCGGCCGCGTGGCGTTCCGTGGACCGGTGGGTACGCGCGGTGTCCCGCTGGTTGGCCGTGGTCACCTTCCCGGTGCTGACCGCGATGGCGGTCGGGCTGCTGGCCATCGGGCACGGCGTCTTCACCGGAGTGGTCGAGCGGGTCGCGCTGCTCGGCTGCCTGGGCTGGCTCGTCGCCGTGTGCGCACTGGGCCTGCGCCGGCCCGGCTGAGGCCGTATTTCCTGTGGTTTTCACGGATGGTACGGGGGCGGCTTTGCCGGTACGGTTGCCGGCAATCGGCTAGCCGAAACCGGGGTGTAACACGATCAGGCGTCGCGGCGCCTGTGTCAGTACCGGCCAGCGAGCCGCCATGTACCAGCACGATGCCGGTCCCGACGCCCCCCACCCCCACCCAACGGGACCGGCGCCCAGGGGGCGGTACCGCCGCAGTCAGCGGTACCGCCCCGCTGCGGTCCCACCTGCGCACCTGTCTAGTGACTAGACAATCTCGTATGCTCGACGGGTCCGGTGTTGCCGGACGGGCGCGGGCGAGCGCGATGCGGGGCGGGAGCGGCGATGGAGCACTCCGGGGGCCAACCGGCCGAGGTCGACATCACCCGACCCAGCGCGGCCCGGGTGTACGACTACTTCCTCGGCGGCGCGCACAACTTCGAGGTGGACCGGCAGCTCGCCGAACAGATCGCCGGCCTGACCCCGAACCTGGCCGAGACGATGCGGGCCAACCGCAGTTTCCTGCGCCGGGCGGTACGTTTCCTGGTCGACCAGGGCATCGACCAGTTCCTCGACATCGGCTCCGGGATCCCGACCGTGGGCAACGTCCACGAGGTGGCCCAGGCGGCGCAGCCGCGCGCCCGGGTGGTGTACGTCGACGTCGACCCGGTCGCGGTGGCGCAGAGCCGGGCGATCCTGGGGGACGACGAGCGTACCGGCGTGCTCCAGGCCGACCTGCGCGAGCCGGACGAGATCGTGGCCCAGGCGGTCAAGCTGGGCCTGGTGGACCTCGACCGGCCGCTGGCCATCCTGCTCGCCGGCGTCCTGCACTTCATCCCCGACACCGACGACCCGGCCGGCATCGTGGCCCGGCTGCGCTCGCTCCAGGTACCGGGCGGGTTCCTGCTCATCTCGCACGCGACCCAGGACGGGCAGCCGCCGGAAGTGCTTGCCGCGCAACGGTTGTCCAGCCGTACCGACACCACGATCAACCTGCGTACGCACGCCGAGATCGCCGGTTTCTTCGGTGACCTGACCCTGGTCGAGCCGGGCCTGGTGTACCTGTCCCGGTGGCGCCCGGAGGACCCGGCCGGGGAGGACGAGCATCCGGAACGGGTCGGCGCGTACGGCGGTGTGGCCCGGCGGTGACCGTACCGGCACAGACCCAGCCGGCGGCCGCCGAGTACGCGCGCGCCTGGGCGCAGGCGTGCGCCGGGGCCGGCGGGTACCTGCCGATGAGCCCCGAGGAGACCCAGCGGCTGCTGTACGGGCTGACCCTTCGACTGGTCGAGGCGCTGGACGCGGACGAGTTCACCGTCCGGCCCGGCTACGACGTCGGGGTCGCGCTGGTCCAGGCGCACCTGACCGATCCGAGCGTGCTCGACCGTACCCTCCAGTTGCTGGGCAGCCGGTTCGCCGAGCTGTTCCCGGCCGCACCGCGCCGGCTGGCCCGGCTCCAGGGCGGGGTCGCCGCCGGGTACGTGTTCGCCCTGCGCCAGCGCACGCTGGCCGAGCAGGAGTCGCTCACGATGGCCGTACTCGACGCCCGCAAGCAGGTCGAGCAGGCGCTGCGGGTCAGCGAGGCGCGGTTCCGGGCGCTGTTCGCCGGGGCGGCGATCGGGATCGGCATCGCCGACACCGGCGGCGCGATCCTGGAGGTCAACCAGGCGTTCTGCGAGATGTTCGGGTACGCCGAGGACGAGCTGGGGCAGATCAAGGTCACTGAGCTGGTGCACCCGGACGACGCCCCGGGACTCTGGGACCAGTACGCCGACCTGATCGCCGGCCGCCGGGACCACGTACGGGCGGAGAAGCGGTACTTCCGCAAGGACGGTACGGTGATCTACACCGACCTGGCCGCCTCCCTGATCCGCGACGACGCCGGCCGGCCCCGGTTCACCGTCGCGATGGTGGAGGACGTGACCGAGCGGCACGAGCTCGCCGAGCGGCTGCGCTTCCAGGCCGAGCACGACCCGTTGACCGGGCTGCCCAACCGCACCCTGTTCTTCGACCGGCTCACCGCGGCGCTGCGGCACGCGCACGACGGGGACGCCCGGATCGGCCTGTGCTACCTGGACCTCGACGGGTTCAAGATGGTCAACGACAGCCTCGGCCATGCGGTCGGCGACCAGTTGCTGGTACTCGTCGGGCAGCGGTTGGCGCAGTGTGTGGCGCGGTGGGGCCACCTGGTCGCCCGGATGGGCGGGGACGAGTTCGTGATCCTGCTCGACCCGCCGGCCACCACCGCCGACGTCGCCGAGGTCGGCCAGGCGGTGCTGGCGGCGCTGCGGGAGCCGGTACACCTGGCCGGGCACACCCTGTCGGTCTCGGCGAGCATCGGCGTGCTGGCCGAGGCGGCCGCCACGAGTACGGTGGCGGACCTGATGAAGGCCGCCGACATCACGCTGTACTGGGCCAAGTCCGACGGGCGGGCGAGGTGGGCGCTGTTCGACCCCGAGCGGCACGAGCGGGAGCAGGCCCGGTACGCCCTGGCCTCGGCGATGCCGGCGGCGCTGGCCCAGGGCGAGTTCGTGGTGGAGTACCAGCCGATGGTCCGGCTCGCCGATGCCGGGCTGATCGGGGTGGAGGCGCTGGTCCGCTGGCAGCATCCCCGGCTGGGCCGGCTGATGCCCGACAGCTTCGTCGGGCTGGCCGAGGAGACCGGGCTGATCGTGGAGCTGGGCCGCTGGGTGCTCACCGAGGCGTGCCGGCAGGCGGCCGCCTGGAACCGCGACTTCCCGGACGCCCGGCTGGTGCTCAGCGTGAACCTCGCGGCCCGCCAGGCGCGCGACGAGTCCATCGTGGACGACGTGGCCCGGGTACTGAAGGAGACCGGCCTGCCGGCCGAACTGCTCCAGCTTGAGCTGACCGAGAGCGCGGTGATGTCGATCGAGGGTACGCCGCTGCCGTCCCTGCGCCGGCTGTCCGCGCTCGGCGTCCGGATCGCCATCGACGACTTCGGCACCGGCTACTCCAACCTCGCCTACCTGCGTACCCTGCCGATCCAGGGGTTGAAGCTGGCCGGGCCGTTCGTGGCCGGGCTGCGCGACCAGCCGCCCGACGGCCCGGCCGCGGGCCAGCCCGACGAGCAGGTGCTCGACGCGCTGG
>VAXX01000279.1 GCA_005885115.1 Actinomycetota bacterium
GACCCGCGCTACGGCGCCGGCCTCACCACCCTTCAGTACGCCCCGCTCGCCGAGCTGTCCGGCCGCAGCCCGTCGCTGGCGCCGGAGGCGATGAACTGCGCCGCCCCGGACACCGGAAACATGGAGCTGCTCGCCGAGTTCGGCACCGAGGACCAGCGCAAGCGGTGGCTGGAACCGTTGCTGGAAGCGGAGATCCGCTCGGCGTTCTGCATGACCGAGCCCGAGGTCGCCTCCTCGGACGCCAGCAACATCGCCACCCGGATCACCCGCGACGGCGACGACTACGTGGTCAACGGGCGCAAGTGGTGGTCCAGCGGGGCGATGAGCCCGCGCTGCGCGCTGCTCATCGTGATGGGCAAGACCGATCCGGCCGCGCCGACCCACCGGCAACAGAGCATGCTGCTGGTACCGCGGGACACCCCGGGGGTACGCGTCAACCGGGGCCTGCACGTCTTCGGGTACACCCACGGAGCGCACGGCGGGCACGCCGAGATCGAGTTCGACAACGTACGGGTACCGGTGGGCAACCTGCTCGGCGGCGAGGGCGAGGGGTTCGCGATGGCCCAGGCGCGCCTGGGCCCCGGCCGGATCCACCACTGCATGCGCCTGATCGGCATGGCGGAACGGGCGATCGAGCTGATGTGCCGGCGGGCGGTGGGCCGCAGCGCGTTCGGGGCCCCGCTCGCCGACCAGGGCGTGGTCGGCGAGTGGATCGCGGAGGCGCGGGTACGGGTGGAGCAGCTCCGGCTGCTCGTCCTCAAGACCGCCTGGCTGATGGACACCGTGGGCAACAAGGGTGCGCATACCGAGATCCAGGCCATCAAGATCGCTACTCCGGCGACCGTGGAGTGGATCGTCGACAAGGCGATCCAGGTGCACGGCGGGGCCGGGGTCAGCCAGGACTTCGTCCTGGCCGAGCTGTGGACGCACGCCCGTACGCTGCGCCTGGCCGACGGGCCGGACGAGGTGCACCGGCGGTCGCTGGCCCGCCGGGAGCTGCGCCGGTACCGTTGACGGGTGGCAGAGCTGCCGAGCGACATGCGCGCGTACAACCGGAAGTTGATCGAGGAGTTCCGGGCCAACGGCCGGCGGTCGGGTGAGCGCCAGTTGCTCGTGCTCACCACCACCGGTGCGCGGACCGGACGCCCGCACAGCACTCCGATGATGTACGTCCCCGACGGCGACCGGGTGATCGTGATCGCCTCCAACGCGGGCGCGCCGAAGCACCCCGACTGGTACCGCAACCTGGTGGCCAACCCCGAGGTGACCGTCGAGGTCGACGGCGAGGAGTACCCGGCCACGGCGGTACCCCTGGACGGCGCCGAGTACGCCGACCGCTGGGCGGGCATCACCAGCCGGTACCCCTTCTTCACCGAGCATCAGGCGAACGTCTCCCGGCGCATACCGCTGGTGGCCCTGGAGCGCCACCGCTGACGGCGCTGCACACGTTTGCATAGATCTTTTTCGCTCTGATCCTCAGAAAAAGGCGGTCTGACCTGCACCGCCTCCACCTGGGCTTTTCCGTGAATGACACGGCTGCCAACGTTTTCATTCCACAGCGTGGAACAAGCCATTGGTTCACGCCTATGGACAGGCGTAGACCCACGTCAGAAACACCATCGTTACCTGTGGTCCTGCCCGTCCGTCCCGGCGGTCGCCGCGGGGTGACAAGAGGAAGGAGCGCCTGCGTGAGAAGCAGGACAAAACTGATCGTGATCTCCGCTGCCGGGCTGGTCGGCCTCGCGGCGGCGTCCCCCATGATCGCGAACGCGGCCACCCAAGCACCCCAGAAGATGTTCAGCGTCGAGAGCTTCGGCGCCAAGGGCGACGGGAAGACCGACTCCGCGCCGGCGACCAACGCGGCGATCGCCGCCGCGGCGCGCAACGGCGGTGGAGTGATCACCTTCGGCGCCGGTACGTTCAAGATGGCCGGCACGGTGCACCTGGCCAGCAACACGACGATCAACGTGCCCACGGGTTCGACGATCACCGGCTCAGCGGGCGGGTACGACCACGCCGAGTCGAACCCCAACGACAAGTTCCAGGACTACGGGCACAGCCACTTCCACGACGCGATGTTCTACGGGAACGGCCTGTCCAACGTCACGTTCACCGGCGGCGGCACGATCACCGGCGGCGGCCACCTGATCACCGGGAACCCCGGCTCGGGCCAGGCTGACAAGATCATCTCGCTGACCAACTGCAAGAACCTCACCCTCAGCAAGATCACGCTGTCCCGCGGCGGCCACTTCGCGGCGCTGATCAACGGCTGTGACGGCGTCACCTCCGACCACCTGACCATCTCGACGGCCAGTGACCGGGACGGTTGGAACATCATCAACAGCTCCAACGTCAAGATCACCAACATCACCGACGCCGCCAACGACGACGCCCTGGTGTTCAAGAGCGACTGGGCGCTGGGCAAGCGGTTCACCAACCAGGGCCACGTCCGGGTGACCAACGCGCACCTGTCCGCCCGGTGCTGCAACGCCCTGATGTTCGGCTCGGAGACCTGTAGCGACTTCACCGACTACGTCTTCGACACCATCACCATCACCGGCGCCAGCAAGTCCGGCCTGGGCATGGTGTCGATGGACGGCGCCAAGATCTCCGACGTGCACTACCGCAACATCACCATGTCGGGCGTGGCGTCGCCGATCATGCAGAAGATCGGTACCCGTAAGCGCTGCGGTGACCATCCCGGCGTCGGCAGCATCAGCAACATCGAGTACACCAACATCACCGGCGTGGGCAAGGGCCCGTTCAGCCCGACCATCTGGGGTGCCGACGCGGCGCACGAGCCCAACCACGAGACCTTCACCAACGTGAAGCTGACCGTGCCCGGTGGCAGCGGCTCGACCGGCACCGGCGTCCCGAGCAACAACCCCGGTGACTACAACCCCAAGAGCATCGGTACCCGCCCGGCGTACGGCTGGTACATCCACTTCGCCAACAACCTCACGTTCACCAACAGCGCGGTCGCGTTCAAGAGCGCGGACTCCCGGGCCGCGGTGATCGCCAACAACGCGAGCGCGCTGTCGTTCGACACCTTCTCCTTCAACAAGAGCAGGGGCCCGAACGACTTCGTGTTCCAGAGCGTCTCCGGCTACTGCGTCAAGGGTGGCAGCGCCACCCCACGGATCAGCGCGACCGGCTCCACCAAGTCCTGCTGACCCGATCCCGCTAGACCTGTTCCCACCAGGTCCGGAGGCGGTCACGGTTGATGCCGTGGCCGCCTCCGGTGCGTTCGCGGGGATGCGTTCACGCATTAGTTATCCGAAGTTGTGGTTCCGGCGCCCGGGCGGCGGGCATCAGGCGGGTGGCACGAAGTCAGGATTACCGCCCGCCCCGGCTTGCCTACCTTCATAGGGACAAGCAGCACCGAAACCCCGGAGGCCGACCATGACCACCCCGACGAACCAGGCCGACCCGACGTACGCCAGCGAGCGCGGACTGATGATCACCGTACTCATCATGGTCGTCCTCGGCGCCAGCGCCGTGGTCATGATGATGAGCTGAGGATCTCGTCGAGCTCGTTGCGCAGGGTGAACTTGGCACGCATCCCGACCAGCCGGCCGATCACCTCGCCCTTGCGGAACACCGCGAGCGTGGGCATGGACTGCACGTGGTACGCCAGCGTGGTCCTCGGGTTGTCGTCCGAGTTGAGCTTGACGAAGCGCAGCCGGTCGCCGTACTCCTCGGCGAGCGCCTCGAGGATCGGGTTCAGCTTGAGACACGGCGGGCACCACGGCGCCCAGAAGTCGACAAGTACGGGGACCTCGCTCGTGAGTACCTCATCGGCGAACGTGGCGTCGGTGACCTCGGCGGGCATGTCGATCTCCTTCCCATCCGGAGCAAAGTCGGGGCCCACCGGGAGTATTCCCGGTGGGCCCCGACCGCCCGGGATGTGGGATCAGTGTCCGAAGGAGAGCCAGTTGAGGTTCACGAAGTCGGCCGGCTGGCCGCTGGTGAACGTGACGTACACGGTGTGTACGCCGGTCACCGCGCTGACGTTCGCCGGTACCGTCCGCCAGCTCTGCCAGCCGCCGGTGTTCCCGACCGCGAAGCTGCCGATCGGCGCGCTGGTGGGCGAGTCCAGGCGTACCTCGACCAGCCCGCTGACACCGCCGGCCGCGCCCGAGGCCACCCGGCCGTAGAACTGGGTCGCCGGGGTCGTCCCGAAGTCGACGTTCTGGTACATCGCCCAGTCGCCGTTGGCCGCGTTGGCCAGGTTCTGCCCGCCACCGGTGTCCGTCGTGGCCTCGACGGTCAGACCGTTGAGCTGGTTCGCCGACTCGGCCTGGATCGTGCCGTACGCGTCCCGCGTCCCACCGCCGCAGCCGCCGTACACCTGGAACTCCCACAGCGAGTACCCGTACGGGGTGGCCCGCCGGGTCCCGTACATCCGCACGTACCGGGCGGTGGCCTTGACGCCCCGGTCCTCGACCCCACCGGCGCCGGCATCGGTGTGGTACGCGTCCGTCCAGGTGCCGCCGTCGTTGGAGACCTGGATCGAGTACGAGCTGGCGTACGCCGCCTCCCAGCTCAA
>VAXX01000280.1 GCA_005885115.1 Actinomycetota bacterium
CCACGTACAGGCCCAACTGCGCGGTACTGGACATGTTGAACTCGGGCGGCTGGCGGAGCTGCTCGTTGGCCGCCGCCCGGTCGGCCTCGCTCATGCCCAGGCCCCGGTCCTCGATCTCGACCGCGATCCCGTTGGCCACCGGCTGCGCCCCCACCTGGACGACCGTGTACGGCGGCGAGAACGACACCGCGTTCTCGATCAGCTCGGCGAGCAGGTGCATGATGTCGCCGACCGCCCGGCCGACGATCCCGGCGGAGGTCATCGGCAGCACGGTCACCCGGGTGTACTCCTCGACCTCGGCGACCGCCCCGCGTACCACGTCGACCAGGGCCACCGCGTGCCGCCAGCCGCGGCCAGGTGCCGCGCCGGAGAGCACGATCAGGTTCTCCGCGTTGCGCCGCATGCGAGTGGCGAGGTGGTCGACCCGGAACAGGTTCTCCAGGCCCTCGGCGCTGGTCTCCCGGCGCTCCATGGTGTCCAGTACGGTCAGTTGCCGGTGCACCAGCGCCTGGGTACGCCGGGCCAGGTTCAGGAACACGTCGCGTACGCTGCGCCGCAGCTCGGCCTGCTCGACGGCGACCCGTACCGCCGTCTGCTGGACCGCGTTGAACGCGGCACCCACCTGGCCGATCTCGTCCGAGCCGAAGGCCAGCGGCGGCGCCTCGGCGGCGACGTCGACCGGCTCGCCCCGGCCCAGCCGCTCCACCACCCCCGGCAGCCGGACGTTGGCCAGCTCCCACGCCGCGTTGCGCAGCCGTTCGAGCTGGCGGATCAGCGCCCGGGCGGTGGTGATCGACATGATGACCGAGGCGATGACCGCGAGCAGGCCCAGCCCGCCGGCCAGCAGCAGGCGCACGATGACCCAGACGGCCGCCGGCGTCGCCTGCGCGACGACCCGCTGCCCGCCGGTCAGCTCCAGCCCGCGCAGCTGCCCGATCAGCGGTACCGCGACGGTGTCCCAGCTCGCCGCGTCCACCACCGGCGCCGATCCGCCGGTCCCCCGCAGGATCACCCGGTCCTCCAGGTCGCGGAGCCGGATCGCGTCCGCGCCGGCCTGTACCCGCCCGTAGTCGGCGTGGTCGGCCGGTGAGAGGTCGGTGTCGGCCTCCGAGTACAGGAACCGCTGGGTGCCGACGAGCTGGACGAAGCGCTGGTACTCCGAGGGGGTCAGGTGACCCGCCGCGAGTACGCCGGCCATCAGCGTGTCCTCCTGCGAGAGCACCTCGCGGGCCCGGCTGAGCGCGATGAGGGTACGCACGTTCTTCGCGATGTCCGGATCGTCGATGGTCGCCAGCGAACCGTAGATCCGGAATCCGGAGTCAACGATATCGGTAAATGCGGCGGCGGCTTCCAGACGATCGGCCCCACCGTTGTCGATCGCGGTCCGGGCGCGGCTCAGGCCAGACAGTTTGGCCAGCGCCTCGGTCAGCCGCTGGCGCAGTGCGGCACTGGCGGCGAACTGGACGTCCTGGCCCTGTACCAGGGTCCGGAACTGGGTCACCGCGGCGTCGGTACGGGCCCGCTGGTCGGTCAGGGCACCGCGCTGGTCGAACCGGTGCCCACCGAGGTACACCAGGGAGAGCCGGCGCTCCTGTTGCAGCGCCGAGAGCAGCGACTCGGTCGGCTTGCCCACGCCGGTATCCAGCGTGGTGACCCACAGCAGGTTCACCCCCTCGCGCAGGGTCACGAACGCGGCGAAGCTCCACAACGCGGCGAGGGATACCAGCAGTGCGACGATCTTCGCGCGTACCCGGCGGTTGTGTCCCCGCTCGGCGCGGGCAGCACGGATCCGGGTTCGCACGCTCCGGGAATTCATGACACCGTCCCCATGCCAATTACCGGCGGAATTCTTGGACACCGATTGCGCGAATGCAGTTGTCGCCAACGTTCTCGGCGAGGCACCCGGGCACCGTAGCAGCGTTATCGGGAATGGCTCAACCCTCGGCTTTCCGGACCGACGGACACGCTGTGCGACGCATTTATCAGTTTGGTTCGGCCAATACGTTGCGCGCAGTGCAGGGCACCGAGTATGGCGGCGCGGATGATCGCGGTCGGGGCGTACAGGTCCTTGTCGTGCCACAGCGCCGGAGGGTCGGGCTCCTCGGCGACGCCGCGCAGGTACCCGTACCCCTCCGATACCGCCCGGTCGATCCGGTGGTCGGTGCGGGTGAGCAGGAGGGTCTGCAGGGCGTACGCGGTCTCCTCGGCGGTACCCCGCCACCGGCCCCAGGACCCGTCCGGTCGCTGGTTCGCCAGGACCCACCCGACCGCCCGGTGTACCGCCGGTGCCGCGCCCGGCCCGCCGAACCGGTGCAGGGCAACCGCGCAGCAGACCGTGGCGTAGTACGGCGAGGCGTGCCACCGGTCGTCCCAACTGCCGTCCGCGCGCTGGGCCCCGATCAGGCACCCGGTCACCTTGGCGATCGTCGCCAGGTACCACGGGGAACGCACCGGATGGCCGCCGAACGCCTCCAGCACGTGCGCGTTCACCGTGGTCGAGAAGCCGTCCTCGCCGGGCCAGGTGCAGAAGTGGGTCGGCGTCTCGTACGCCCACAGCACGTCCGGCGCCGCGCCCAGGACGGATACGACGACGGCGGTGGTATCGGCGTCGGGCGGCAACCCGGGGCCGGCCGGCGTACCGTCGGGACCCAGGCCGGCCGAGAGCCGGACCCGCATCCCGGCCGGGACCGGCACCCGGATCCCGGCGCTGGCAAGGGATCCGAGCACCCAGGCGCGTTCGAATACGGTGACCGGCGCGGCGCACGGGACCGGGCCGGTACGGGCGACGGTCTCCAGGTACCGGCGGGCCGGGCCGCCCCGCCGCTCCCCCAGCCAGGCCGCGGTGGCGGCGGGCGAGCCGCCGACGGTACCGGGGCCGGCCGGGGACACCGTGGCGTGCACCGCCGCCGGCCCGGCCACCTCCAGGCAGCGCGGGTCCATTCCGGGGGGCAGCGGAAAGGTCCGGCCGGTCCGTTCGTTCAGCGCTCCGATCAGCGCCGGTACGATCAGGGTCGCGCCCGGGGTGTCCGGTACCCGGATGGATCCGTTGCCCAGCCAGCGGTCCAGGACGGCCAGGCCCCGCTCCGCCGCCGCCCGTCCCTCCACAGTGGACAGTAGTGCCTCGGTCGCGCTCAGGGTCGGCACCAGCCCGTACCCGTCCGGTGCGCCCCAACCGCCGTCCGGTAGCTGGGTCGTGCGCAGGTACCCGATCCGCTCGCGGTGCCCGGTCAGCCACGGCGCCAGCCGGACCAGCCGCCCCGTCTCGTACACCGACGGGCCGACCTGCCCCCACGGCTGGGCGAGCAGGCTCGCCACCAGTCCCCGGGCGGCCCGTTCGACGTCCACCCCGGTGATGGCCGGCCCGGTCATTGCCAGCCCCAGTAGTCGCCGACGCCGTAGAAGCCGAGGTTGAAGCCGATCTGGCGCTCCAGGTACCCGGTCAGCCCGGGATTGCCGGCGCGCAGCGGCGCGATCAGTTCCCGGGACCGGTCGGTCAGGTCGGTGACCCGGTCGAGTACCTCAGCGGGGTCCACCCCGAGCCGCAGCGCGTTGAGGTCGCCCCAGCTCAGGTCCCGCCGGTAGGTACCGAGGTCGTTGAGCAAGCGGATCACCTGCTGGACCAGCCGGCCGACCCGGCGCAGGGCGGCCGCCTCGGCGTCGGGGTACCGGGCCCCGGTGAAGAACCAGTGCGTCACGTACACGAACGCGAAGCCGAGGTTGTCGGCGTTGGCCAGATACGCGTCGAGGCCGGGCGGGGCGGTACGCCAGTCCCACTCGCGGGCCATCCCGTGCAGCATCCGGCCCAGCTCGTCCCGCCACAGCGGGAAGATGGCGGGAGACGTCGGTGCCGTGGCGAGTTCGTCGCGCAGGTCGGCGAGGAACCGGCCGAGGTGGTCCTCCCCGGCCGGGGTGCCGCCGTCGGCGACGGCCAGGCACGCCCGTACGGTCGCCTGGACCTCCGCCCGGGACCGGGCGGCGTGGTCGATGCGCCAGTCCAGGCCGAAGCACCACAGGCAGGTACGGGTGGCCAGGCGCAGCTGCTCGGTGGACAGCCACGGCGCGCCGTACGCGCAGGCGAAGGCGAGCGTCGCGTACAGGCCCGGGTCGAACGGCTCGGCGGCGAACAGGTCCCCGTAGCCGGCCGCGCAGGTGGCCAGGTCCCGTTGGGCGGCACCGGCCCGGGCACACAGGCGGCCCCAGTCCCGGGCGGTGTCGAGGTGCTCCGGCGTCGGCAGCGCAAGGTCGAGCGGGGCGAGATCCATGACGGCTCCAGGGCTCGGCGGTTCTCGAAGTTCCTGACATATTTGGATTTGCCGATGCCAGGGTAGGAGCCGCTGAGACGACCGGTACGGACAAACCGTCCGTCAGGCCGCGAGCTGGAGCCGGACCCGCTGCCGGGGCCGCAGCGAGGCGCCCAGCCGGGGGCGCACCGACGGGGTACCCACCAGGCGCGGCCGGTACCGGCTCAGCACCGCCGCCACGATCAGTTGCGCCTCGACGGTGAACAGATGGCTGCCCAGGCAGCGGTGCGGTCCGGCGCCGAAGGGCAGGTACGCCCCCGGATGCCGGCCGGCCGACCGGTCCGGGGTGAACCGCTCCGGGTCGAACCGGGCGGGGTCGTCCCAGTACCGGGGCAGCCGGTGGGTCAGGTACGGGCTGACCAGCACGGTATCGCCGGGCCGGATCGGTACCCCGGCAAGGTCGTCGGCGGCCACGGCGGTGCGCGGGATCAGCCAACCCGGCGGGTACAGCCGCAGCACTTCCTGCAGGACCATGCGCGTGTAGCGCAGCGCGGGCAGGTGGCCGCGGCGCACCGGGCCGGCGCCCACCACCTCGGCCACCTCGGTGCGCAACCGGTCGGCGACCGCCGGCTGGCCGTCGAGGACCAGCCACAGCCAGGTCAGCGCGACCGCGGTGCTCTCGGTGCCGGCCGCGAACAGCGCGATCAGGTCGTCGCGGACCTGCTCGTCGGGCAGCCGCGCGCCGGTCTCGTCCCGGGCCTGCGAGAGCATGGTCAGGATGTCGGGCTCGTCGCCGCCGCGCCGCCGCTGCTCGCGCACCACCGGCAACAGAACCTCATCGACGGTACGGGTGGCCCGCCGGTACGTCGCGTCGCCGGGCAGCGGCACCGAGTCCGGGACGAACGGCAGCACCATCCGGGCGGCGAGCGCCCCGAGAATCCCCGTCGTCGCGGTACCGAGCCGGTCCACGTCGTCCGCCGGGATCCGGTCGCTGAAGAAGACCCGCCGGATCACCCGGTGCACGATGCGGGTCATCTCGGCGTAGACCTCGATCGGCGCGTCGGTACGGCACGCCTCGACCGCCGGTACGATCGCCGCCGCCATCCCGTCCACCAGGCCGTCGATGTGCCGGGCGCTGAACGCCGGGGCGACCATCCGCCGGTGCCGTCCCCACGCCTCGCCCTCCCCGGCGATGCCGTTGCCCAGCAGGCGGCGCATCGGCTTCCACATCATGCCTTCGCGCGGGTACGTACCCGCGCGGTCGCGCAGCACGTGCTGGACGTGCTCGGGCCGGGTCACCAGGTACGGGCGGAACGGGCCCAGGTCGAGCCGGACCACCGTACCGTCGGACCGCGCGGCGATCCGGTCGAGGACACCGAGCGGGTCCCGGAGCAGACGGGCGAAGGTACCGAGGCGACCGTGACTACGATCCGCGTCTTTGGGTTCCACTGACAGTTATGAGAGCCGAGTTCCGTCCGGCTGTCCAGCCCCATCCCGTTTCCCGTGCGGATGGTGGGGTAACGGCTTGCTTTTCGAGGAGGCTGTCATGGCACGAGAACAGCGCACCGACCAGCGGTCCCGACCCGCCTCCGCTCCCGCCCGGCGCGGTCGGGTCCGCGCGGCGTCCGGGCTGCCCGACGACCCGGGTCCGGTGGAAGCCGCCGCGACCGAGGCGGACGAGGAGCGGGAAGCCGGCCGGCACCTGCCCGGCGAACCGACCGTACGCTGGGCCGCCGTCCCGGTACCGGTGGGCGTGCGGGTACCCGTACCGCGGCTGCGTCCCGGTGACACGGCCCGGCAGGCGGTACACGCGGCGCAGGTCGTCCGGGGTTACCTGCCACCCCCGGAGCGGCTGGTGTACTACGGCGGTCTCGGCGTGATGGCCGCGGTCGGCGTGGTCGAATGGCCGGTGGCCGCCGCGCTCGGCGCGGGCCTGTGGCTGGCCAACCGGCGCAGCCAGCGGCTGGCCGGGCTGGACTGGCGGACCTCGGAGCGGGTGGAGACCGGCCAGCCGGCGGAGTGAGTGCCGTCCATCTTTCCGTCATCCGGACCTTGTCTTCCGCTCACCGGATCGCCATGGCAGCGCCTGGTACCCGCCTGACGCGCCGGGCGCGCTCGCATGTAGCAGGATGGGCGGATGCTTGTCGTCCACGTACACGTCCGGGTCAAGCCGGACGACGTCGCCAGGTTCCTCGACGCGACGCTGGCCAACGCCCGGGCCTCGGTGGCCGAGCCCGGTGTCCTGCGGTTCGACGTCGTGCAGGACGAGGCCGACCCGGGCCACGTCGTACTGGTCGAGGTATACCGCGACCTCGCGGCCAACGCGGCGCACAAGGAGACGGCGCACTACGCGGTCTGGCGGGACACCGTCGCGGACCTGATGGCGCAGCCGCGCGAGTCGACGAGGTTCGCCGCGGTGTTCCCGACCGAGGAGGAGCGCTGGAGCGGCTGAGCGCCTTCGAGTTCGGCACCGCGGGCCGGATCCTGGTCGGTACCGGTCGGGTACGGGAACTGCCGGGGGTACTGGCCGGGCTGGGTACCCGTGCCCTGGTGTGCACCGGCGCGCACCCGGACCGGCACGGCGATCTGCTCGCCGCGCTCGGCCTGCCGTACGTACTGTCCACTGTGGACGGTGAGCCGACGCTCGGGTCGGCCCGGGAGGTGACCGCGACGGCCCGCGGGTACGGCGCCGACGTGGTCCTCGCGGTCGGCGGCGGAAGCGTCCTCGACCTCGGCAAGACCGTCGCGATGCTGCTGACCAACGGCGGGGACCCGCTGGACTACCTCGAGGTCGTCGGGCCCGGCCGGCAGATCAGCCGCCCGTCCGTCCCGTACGTCGCGGTACCCACCACGGCCGGGACCGGCTCGGAGGTGACCGCCAACGCCGTGCTCACCGCGCCCGAGCACCAGGTCAAGGCGAGCCTGCGCAGCCCGTACCTGCTCCCCCGGGTGGCCCTGGTCGACCCCGAGCTGACGCTGGGCTGCCCGCCCGCGGTCACCGCCTCCAGCGGGTTGGACGCGCTGACCCAGTGCCTGGAGCCGCTGGTCTCGGTACGGGCCACCCCGGTCACCGACGGACTGGCCCGGGAAGGGTTACGCCGGGCCGGACGCGGGCTGCGGCGCGCGTACGCCGACGGGTCGGACCTGTCCGCGCGTACCGATCTGGCGGTGTGCGCGCTGCTGGGCGGGATGGCACTGGCCAACGCCAAGCTCGGTAC
>VAXX01000281.1 GCA_005885115.1 Actinomycetota bacterium
GAACTCGCCGTCCTTGGCACCGCCCACGAACGCGTCCCACTCGGCCTGGGTGAACAGCAGCACCGGCCCCTCGGGGTGCTTCGAGTCGCGGACCGCGATCGCGTCGTCGACGAAGGCGACCTCGACGCAGTTGTCGCAATGCGGCCCGCTGGCCGAACTCTTGCGCCAGACCGCCCGGCGGAGGTCCACCCGCAGCCCCTTGGCCTCGACTTCCATCACAGCTCCTTTGCCCGTGCGGCGATGAACTCCGCCGACTGGTCCGGCGGTAGGGCGCTCGCCCGCAACTGATCGAATATCACGTGGTACCGGCGCAGTTCCTCATCCTTCTCCAGAAAGAGGCCACCGGCCGCGTTCTCAGCGAAGACGACGTCCGGGTCGGCCGCCTCCTCGTACCCGAGAATCGCGAACGACCCGTCCATCCCGGCGTGCGCGCCGACGGCGAACGGCAACACCTGCAGTGTGACGTTCGTACGCCCGGCCGCCATCACCAGATGGTCCAGTTGCCGACGCATCACCGCGAGGCCACCGACCAACCGGTGGAATACCGCCTCGTCCAGCACGACCGCGAGGTGTGGCGGATCGTCCTGGGTCACTAACGACTGGCGGGCCATCCGGACGTGTACCCGTCGGTCGACCTCGGCCGCGCTGATGTCGGGCCGGGCCTTGCAGATCATCGTGCGGGCGTACTCGGGCACCTGGAGCAGGCCGGGGACCACCTGGGCCTCGTACTGCGAGATCGTCGAGGCGGCCGCCTCCAGGCCCACGTACGCGCCGGTGAGCACCGTCCCGTACAGGTGCCACCAGCCCTTCTGCCGGGCCTCCCGGGCCACCTGTACGAGGTCCTCGGCGACCGGCCCGTCCACCCCGTACACGGCGAGCATGTCCCGTACGTCGCGCGGCGTGGCGCCGCTGTGCCCCGTTTCGATCCGGGAGATTTTCGAGGAAGAGCACTCCAACCGGTCCGCGACGGCCTCTATGGTGATTCCGGCCGCTTCCCGCAGCCGGCGTAGCTCGATGCCGAGCCGGCGACGGCGGACGGTGGGACTGTGCCGGATGGTCATGCCGCACCTCTCGCCATGGAGAGATTTCACCATCTCAGATGGGTGAAAAGCACGCCCTGCAACTTGCACGAGGCATATGGTCATGCCATCGTTCCGTAGGGCAAGCGTTACTTACCGTTCTTGGTAGGAGCCTTACGGGGATGCGGTCCACCACTGTGTCGCGGAACAGGAGCCGATGTGTTACCCCGGTCCGGTGACGTCCTTCGCGTCACCCGCGCGGCAAGCGTGCAGTTCTCCACCCCCATGCTGTTCCGGGTCATCCGGGTACACGACTGGTCGACGTACAACGGCTGGGCGTGGCTGGACGGATACGAGCTGAACGGCCTCGGCGAGGCGGTCGAGCGCCGGTCCATCTTCGTCCAACTCGAAGGGCTCCAATCGGCGCAGGTCGGGCCCATGCCCAACCGGTACCGGGCGGCCCCGGCGGTGAACCGGGCACCGGTGACTAGCCCGAGCCGGTCGGCGACGGCGGGGTCGAGGTCGGCGGCGGGGTAGCCACGAACACCGTGACCGTGCTGCCCACCGGTACCCGGGTGCCGGCGGTCGGGTCGGTGTCGATGACGGTACCGGCCGGTACCGCGTCGGTGACCCGGTTGACCACCCTCGCCAGCGCCGGTACCGGCACCACCGCGCTCGGCGACGGTGACGGTGAGGCACTTGGGCTGGGCGACGGGCTCGGGGAGGCCGACGTCACCGACGCGCTCGGGGTCGCCGAGGGCCGCGGGGCCGGACCGGAGCCGCGTAGCGCCAGCCACATCCCGAGGCCGATCAGCCCGAGCAGGAGCAGAGCCGCGAGGCCGATGACGATCGGCAGCCACCAGGTACCTGACGGCGCCCGCTCCGGTACCCACTGCTGCTCGTGAACGGTCGCCGGGCGCGGACCCGCCGGCGGCACGCCCGCCCGGGCCGACCAGCGCGCGCCGCCCTCCGGCTCCTGCGCCTGCGGCAGCACGGCGGTGCCGTCGGCCCGGGGCTGCGGCGCGGTCTCGTCCGGCGCCACCGGAAACCGGGCCGTCTCGTCGGCCGGCTGGTCCGGCGGAGGCTCCTCGTCAACCACCCGTCCATCTCATCACGACCGGGCCCGGACCCGCCCGACAGCGGCCGATCGGATCCCTCGCGACGTTTGATGCCAGCCGCTAGGCTCCCGGCATGGCAACACGTGGCTGGGGCGGATCGATCGCGCTGGCGGTCGGGGTGGCGGCGGGGATGGCCGCTGCCCAACTCGGCGTTGTCTATGGCCTGGGCGTCATGGCCTGGACCGGAGCCACCGACCCGGCCGGTGAGAGTGCCTGGTTGGCCAGCCTCGCCTGGACCACGTGGATCGCCGCGACATCGACGGTGATCGGTGCCGTGGTCGCCGACCGGCTCTCGGCGGGCGGGCCGGGCAGCGCCCCGCCGCGCCGCCGACCGGGCGGATCCATCGCGGCGGGAGCGGTGGCCACGACCGCGTGGCGGCTGGTCATCGCGCTGACCGCGGCGATCGGCGGCCTGCTCACGGTGGCGCTGGTCGCCGTGCCGGCCCGGGCCGCGCACCGGCCGGAGACCTATGCGCCGCAGATGATCGCCGGGGGGTACGCCGTGGTCGGCGTCGCCGTCGGCGTCCTGATCGCCGTCGCCGCGCTGTCCGCCCGGCCGATCGCCGGCAACGTCGTGCTGACCACCGGGTACGTGTGGGCCCTCGCGGTCGCCTCGGTCGTCTTCGGGGTCGCGACGCACCACGGCCTGTCCACCGCCCAGCTCGGGGTCTGGCGGTTCGGCAGCGGGCACTTCCTGCGACAGACGTTCTCGGTACCCGGCGCCGCCCTGATGATGGGCGCGGCGCTGGTGCTCGGGCTGCTCGCCGCCTGGCCGGCCGTCCGGCGCGGGGAGGGCAGGGTCGGTGCCGCGGTTTCCGGAGCGGTCGGGCCGTTCCTGGTCGCCGCGGCGTACTTCCTGGCCGCGCCCCGACTGGTGGGGGTACAGCCGGACGAGCAGCTCTCGGCGTACCTGATCGCGCCGTACGCGCTGATCGCCGGGCTCCTGGGCTCGGTACTGGTCGTCGCGCTCGCGGTACAGCGGGAGCAGCGGGCCGCCAACCGGGCCGCCGCGCTCCTGGCACCGCCGGCGTGCCGGCACCGGCGCTGGTCGCCGGGGCCGGGGTAGCGCCACTGTGGCCGGAACAGCCGGAGCCCACCGACGGGGTCACCGAGCGCCAGCCGGCCAAGGGCCGGCGGGGACGCCGGTAGCGGCTACCGCACCGGCCAGGTGTGTACCGGGTCGTTGGACAGCGCCAGGTCGGCGTACCGGTGGAGCATCTCGTGCAGGGCCGTCGGCCGGTCCAGGTTCTGGTGGTGCTGCAAGGCCGCGACCGTGTCGGCCTGCCAGGTGGCGCCGTTGCGCCGGGTACGGCAGCGTTGCTCGATCACGCCGAGGAGCCGGTTCCGGATGTCCGGGTCGACCCCGAACCGGTCCAACCCGTCGTACGCGCGCGGCAGCAGGTGCTCCAGTACCAGGTCGGTGGCCGGCAGCTCGCCGACCCGGGGCCAGTACGCCATCGACCGCAGCCCGTCCCGCGCGGACACGTGGAAGTTCTCCTCGGCCTGGCTGAACGTGAGCTGGGTCCAGACCGGCCGGTCGGCCTCGGCCAGCGACCGTACCAGCCCGAAGTAGAACGCGGCGTTGGCCAGCATGTCCACGACCGTCGGGCCGGACGGCAGCACCCGGTTCTCCACCCGCAGGTGCGGCCGGCCGTTCATGATGTCGTACACCGGGCGGTTCCACCGGTAGATGGTGCCGTTGTGCAGGCGCAGTTCGGCCAGCCGCGGTACCCCGCCGGCGTTGAGCACCTCGACCGGGTCCTCCGGGTCGGTGAGCGGCAGCAGCGGCGGAAAGTACCGGACGTTCTCCTCGAACAGGTCGAAGATCGAGGTGATCCACCGTTCCCCGAACCACACCCGCGGGCGTACCCCCTGGGCCTTGAGCTCGTCCGGCCGGGTATCGGTGGCCTGCTCGAACAGCGCGATCCGGGTCTCGGCCCACAGGTGCCGACCGAACAGGTACGGCGAGTTGGCGCCCATCGCGACCTGTACCCCGGCGATCGCCTGGGAGGCGTTCCAGTAGCTGGCGAAGTCCTCGGGCGCGACCTGCAGGTGCAGTTGGGTGCTGGTACAGGCGGCCTCCGGGGCGATCGAGTCGGTACCGGTCAGCAGCGACTCGACCCCGCGGATGTCGAGGGTGAACTCCTCACCCCGGGCGGCCAGCATCTGGTCGTTGAGGGCCCGGTAGCGCGGGTCGGCGGAGATGTTCTCGACCACGGCGTGGCGCAGGGTCAGCGTCGGGAGGATACCGATGGCGACCAGTTGGGCCTGCGCCTTGCGGGCCCGCTCGTCGGCCCGGGCGAGGCTGGCCCGCAGGTCGTCCTCGTACTCCCCGAAACCCCGCCCGGCGATCAGCCGCGGGGTCATGTTGATCTCCAGGTTGAACTGGCCCAGCTCGGTCTGGAACGACGGGTCGGCCAGTTCGGCCAGCACCTCGGCGTTGCGCATGGCCGGACCGCCGTCGATGTCCATCAGGTTGAGTTCGAGCTCCAGCCCGGTCATCGGCCGGTCGGCGTCGAACCGGAAGTCGTTGAGCATCAGCGCGAAGACGTCCAGGCAGCGGCGTACCTTCTGCCGGTAGCGGGTGCGGTCCTCCCGGGTGAACACGGTGGAAGACACGTCTTTGCCCATGGCGTCCGTTCGAAGTCCGGGGTGAGTGGCCTCCCAACGTTATGAGCGTCCCGGCGGTGAGGCTAGGGACAAACCAGGCGTGTTATCAGCGCAACGTGAGTACGCCGGTGCGCAAAGGTATGAACGGACCCCGGCCGAATCGACCGGGGTCCATGGGCTGATCAGGCCGACCTGCGTCTCAGGACTGCCGGATGGCCTCGCCCTCGATCTCCAGCTTCACCTTCTTGCCGACCATGACGCCGCCGGTCTCCAGCGCCACGTTCCAGGTGATGCCGAACTGCTCGCGGTCGATCTCCGCGGTCGCGCTGAACCCGAACACGTCCTGCCCGTACGGGCTGCGGCCGACGCCCTCGAGCTCGACCTCCAGGTCGACCGGGAGGGTGACGTCCTTGATGGTCAGCTCACCGGTCAGGACGAACTCGTTCCCGTCGATCGACTTCACGCCGGTGCTGCGGTACTCCAGGGTCGGGAACTTCTCCACGTCCAGGAAGTCGGCGCTGCCCAGGTGCCCGTCGCGCTGCTCCTGGCCGGTGCTGATGCTGGCCGCCTGAATCGTGGCGGTGACCGAGGACTGGGTCGGGTCGTCGGCGACGGTGATCGTGGCGGTCGCCTCGGCGAAGTGGCCGCGAACCTTGCTCACCATGAGGTGCCGGGCGACGAAGCCGACCCGCTGGTGGTTGGCGTCCAGCACGTACGTGCCGGGGACGGGGATCTCCACGCCGTGGTAGGTACGCGACGCCAGTCCGGTGCTCTCGCTCATCGAAGCCCTCCAAGAATATTGTTGACGAGGAAACTATAGCTCAGGCAACTACTGTCGTGTCAACCTTTGCTAGAGTAGACGGGTGACCGAGGACCTGATCCGGGATGAGCGGATCACCGCGATGGGGCTGCTGGCCGAGGCCTGCGGCGGCCTGGCTGCGCGGTTGAGCGTGCAACTGGCCGAGCACCACCTCGCTCCGGTCGAGTTCGAGGTGCTCCTGCGGCTGGCCCGCTCGCCCGAGGGGCGGTTGCGGATGACCGACCTGTCCACCCAGACCGGCATCACGACCAGCGGGATCACCCGGGTCATCGACCGGCTGGAGCACGACGGGCTGGTCTGCCGGCAGGCCTGCCCGACCGACCGGCGCAGCTCGTACGCGGTGATCACGGCCACCGGCCGGACCCGCCTGGCCGCCCTCCTGCCCGGGCACCTCGCGCTGATCGAGGAGTGGTTCACCGGGCGGCTGACCCCCGATCAGCTCACCGCACTGCTGGACGGGTTGCGGGTGGTACGCGACGCGGTACGTCCGGACGCGGCCGCCAACGCCCTCGACGAGGCGCCGGCCGCCTGATCGGCGCTATGGTCGCAAGCGATGAGGTACGGCTTCGTTCTTCCCTGGGGGGATGCCCGCACCGCCGCGGACCTCGCCGCGCTCGCCGAGCGCCACGGCTGGGACGGCTTCTTCGTCTGGGAGCCGATCTGGGGCGTGGACGCCTGGATCGCGCTGGCCGCGGCGGCGATGACCACCTCCCGGATCCGCCTGGGCACCATGCTGACCCCGCTGCCGCGCCGCCGTCCCTGGGACGTGGCCAGCCAGACCGCCACCCTGGACAACCTGTCCGGCGGCCGGCTCATCCTGTCGGTCGGGCTCGGCGCCGCGCACGCCGGCTGGCTGGCCTTCGAGCCCGACCCGGGCCGGAAGGTCCGCGCGCAACTGCTCGACGAGGGGCTCGAGGTGCTGACCGGGCTGTGGGCGGGGCAGCCGTACGAGTTCGAGGGCACCCATTACCGGGTCACGCCCAGTGACTTCATGCCACCTCCGCCGCCGGTACAGCGGCCGAGGATCCCGGTCTGGGTGGTCGGCGGCTGGCCGGCGACCCGGTCGATGGCCCGCGCCGCCCGCTACGACGGCTGGCTGCCCAACGCGATCGGCAAAGGTGCCGGGCCGGCGACCCCGGAACAGGTCCGCGCGGGCACCGAGTGGATCCGCGACTTCCGCACTGTCGAGGGCCTGCCCACGCAGGGGTACGACGTGGTCTGCGAAGGTACGACGCCGGCCGGTGACCCGGCCGCGGGAACCGAGCTGGTCCGGCCGTGGCGGGAGGCCGGCGCCACCTGGTGGATCGAGTCGGACTGGTCGGTCGCCCGGGAAGCGGTGCGCGACTACGCCGAAGAACGGCTGCGTGCCGGCCCGCCCCGAATTGACGGACGGTAACCGGCAGGATTACCGGCAGGACCGGTACGTCCATCCGATATGCGGCCTATATCGGTATCCGCTGCCCACTACTCTGCTCTGCGGGGAGGCGCCCGGAAACGGGGGCGGTACGAGCAGGAGCAAGGTGGGGTGCGACGGGGGAACCCTGCTCGTACGAGGGGACCCAGCCCAGATGGCGTCGGGCTCGCCCGGCGCCATCTGGGCCGACGGGTTCAGCGCGCCAACCAGGCGTCCTCGATCGGCAGCAGCGTGCAGCCGGTACGCCGGCACGCGTCCCCGAGCCGACCGAGCAGTCGGGCCCGGCGCTGCGGATCATCCGTACTCGCGACCGCACCGACCAGCGCCTCGACCACGTCCCGCGCGTCGTGCTGCCCGTCCAGCGCCTGCGCCGCGGCCACGAACCGCTGTGCCGCCCGGGCCCGGTCCCCGGCCGCGTGGTCCAGGTACGCCTCGATGAGTACCGCCTGCGGCTCCCCGCCCAACTCGGCGAGCACCGCCCGGGCCTCGGCGGACCGGCCGGCCCGGGCCAGCGCGAGGCCGACCGTACCGAGGACGCGCTTGCGGTGCCCGGGGTCGCCGTACGCCTCCAACTGCGCCAGCGCCCGACGGCCGGCGGCCACCGCCTCGGCGTACCGGCCCTCCAGCCGGGCGACCTCGGCCAGGTTCGCGTGGGCCAGCGCACGGAGGCGATCTTCTCCCAGGTCGGCGGCCATCCGCTGGACGGCGGCGAGCCGGCGCCGTAGCCAGCGCGAGCGCCGCCAGCCCGTGCTCCCGGGCGAGCTCCGGGTCCCCGGCCGCCTGCAGGACCACGCAGAGCTGGGTACGCGCGGCAAGCTGCCCCGCCACGTCGCCGTACCGGACGAAGGTGGCCAGCGCCTCCTCCAGTTCGGGCAGCTCAGCGGCGCCTTCCCCGTGCTCGGCGGCCAACTGGGCCAGCCCCAGCCGGGCCCAGGCCCGTACCGTCGGATCGGCGCCGGCCGTACCCGGGTGGTCGAGCAACCGGCGCAACCACTCGCGGCCCTGCCGGTCGTGCCCCCGGAACCGCCACCACCTCGGCAGCGCGGCGGCCAGCCGCAGCGCGGTGTCGGGATCGTACTCGGCGGCCCACACCAGGGCCGCGCGGATGTCGATGGCGATGTCGCCCAGCCGGGCGATGGCGGCCTGCTGCCCGGGTCCGACAAGCTCGGCCGCGGTACGGGCGGCGTACCCGGCGATCACCCGGGCGTGCCGCCCGGCCGCGTCGGCCGCCTCACCTTCCCGTTCCGCCTCCTCCCGGCCGAAGTCGCGGACCACGTCCAGGACCCGGAACCGGACCGCCGTACTGCCCCGGACGCTGACCAGCCCGAGGCCGGTGAGCCGGTCCAGCAGTACCACCACGTCCTGCGGCAGCCCCGGCGGGCCGCCCGCGAGCAGCGGCTCGGCCAGCTCGACCGACCACCGGTTGCGGAACTGGGCGAGCCGGCGCAGCGCCCACCGCTCATGCGGTTCCAGCAGCCGGTAGCTGGCCGCGATGGCGGCGCGCAGGCTGGTGGCCGCGGGGTCGGCGAGGTCCAGAACCCGGTCGCCGTACCGGTCGAGGATCTCCGGTACGGCGAGCACCCGACCCCGGGCGGCGGCCAGTTCCAGCGCCAGCGGGAGGCCACCGAGGCGGCGTACCAGCTCGGCCACTGCCATCGCGTCCGACGCCCCGACCTCGGCCAGGCCGACCTCGCGGAGCCGGTCGAGAAACAGCCGCGCCGCCGGGTACCGGGCGATCTCGGCCGGGTCGGTGAGCCCGGGTGGGGGCGGTTCCAGCGGGTCGACCGGCCACACGTACTCCCCGGTGATCCCGGTCGGGTGCCGGCCGGTGGCCAGCAGCCGCAGCGCCGGCAGGTGCCCCTGCAACCAGCGCAGCGCCGCGCCGGTGGGCTCGGCGGCCCGGTCCACCGCGTCGACCAGCAGCAGCGCCGGCCGGCCGGTGAGCCGGGCCGGCAGGTCGCGGACCCGCGCGACGCCGAACACGGTGGCCACCGCGGCGAGGATGTCCGCCTCGGTGGACACCTCGCTGATCACGATGCCGGCCACGCCACCCACGTGCCGGTGGGCCACCCGGTGCGCGGCGGCCAGCGCCAGGCTGGTCTTGCCGACCCCCGCGACGCCGACCAGGGTGACCAGCGCGGCCTGGCGCAGCGCGGCCTCCAGGTGGGTCAGCTCGACGTCCCGGCCGATCAGCGCCGGTGGCTGCGGCAGGCTGATCCCCCGGCCCTCGACCAGCAGATCCGTGCCGGCGCCGTGGCGCGCGGCGCGGGTGAACTCGGTCCGCTGCGGGTCGTCCAGGCCGAGCGCGACCGCGAGCAGGTCGGCCGTGGCGCGCTGCGGCCGGGCGCGGGCCCTTTCCAGATCCCGGAGGGTACGCACGCCGACCCGCGCCTTCGCCGCCAGCTCCTCCTGGGTCCATCCCCGAGCCCGCCGGAGGGTACGGAGCAGGTCGGCGAACCCACTCGTGCCTGGCTCGGGTGGCATGGAGTGAGGCTAGGGTCTGGCCACCCGCTCAGGGGAGGGACGAGTCAAGGTCACGACGCCGACGTGCCGGCATCCCGACACTCTCATCCAACTCCCATGCTGCGGGCGATCACCATGCGCTGGATCTCGGAGGTACCCTCGCCGATCTCCAGGATCTTGGCGTCCCGCCAGAACCGGGCCACCGGGTACTCGTTCATGAAGCCGTACCCGCCGTGGATCTGCGTGGCCTCCCGCGCGTTGGTCACCGCGATCTCGCTGGCGTGCAGCTTGGCCATTGCCGCGTACTGCTTGAAGTCCTGCCCGGCGACCAGCCGCGCGGCCGCGTCGTGCCAGGCCAGGCGCGCGGTGTGCGCCCGGGTGCGCATGTCGGCCAGCTTGAACGAGATGGCCTGGAAGTCGCCGATCGCCCGGCCGAAGGCGCGCCGCTCCTTGGCGTAGGCGACGGACTCGTCGACGCAGCCCTGGGCGAGGCCGGTGGCGAGGGCGGCGATCGCGATCCGGCCCTCGTCGAGGGTACGCAGGAACTGCGCGAAGCCCCGGCCGCGCTGCCCGAGCAGGTTCCCCGCCGGTACCCGTACGTCGTCGAAGTGCAGCGGATGGGTGTCCGAGGCGCACCAGCCGACCTTGGAGTACGCCGGTCCGACGGTGAACCCCGGCGTGTGGGACGGCACGATGATCGCCGAGATCTCGTCCGGCCCGGTCAGCGCGGTCACGGTCACCAGCGCGGTGATGTCGGTACCGGAGTTGGTGATGAACGCCTTGCTGC
>VAXX01000282.1 GCA_005885115.1 Actinomycetota bacterium
CAGGGTGGCCCGGTAGTAGCGGGGCTTGCCGAGCCGTTGCGCGTACCGGTCCCGGACGTCGCTGAAGCTGGCCGGGTCGAGCTCGGTGTGCTGGAGGATCCGCTCGATGGTCTGCCGCGGTTGCGCGCACAGGTCTTCATGGCGGACGAGCACCGTCGCGTCGCGTACGGCGGGATCGCGGGCGACCAGATCCAGGACGTGGCCGTAGATCGACGCCCAGTACATGCCGAACGCGTACGCGCGCCGGCCGCTGTCCCACGCCGCGCGGATGGCCCGTACCCGCTCGGTGTCCCCGGCGTTGATGAACCGGTGCTGCTGACCGAACTCGTGGTGGCCCACCGATCTGCTGGTGGCGACCCAGCGTGGATCGTGGGCGTGGGTACGCGAGATGAGGTCGTGTTGTTTGAGCCACGACGCCACATGGGCGGCCGGATCCCGGACCACGACGACGAACCGCGCACCGGGGAACAGCCGGGCCAGATACGCCAGGCGGGTGACGTTGTAGTTGGCCTTCGCCAGGTAGCGCGGACGGTCCCGGGCGAGCAGGAGCTTGCCGATGTGGTCGGTGTAGTACCGCTCGAAGCGTCGCGCGCTGGTGCCCGCGTCGAGCACCGCCGACCGCGCCTCGTCGTGCGCCTGCGGGAAGAACCAGTTCCAGATGGTCTCCTCGACCGCCTCCGGGCTGTCCCGGGTGACCTTGATGCCGTCCTTGTGCAGCCGGTCCGCCGGTTGGGGCGCCGGCAGCGGAAGCCGGTCCAGCAGCCGGTTCCACACGTACGGCAGGTAGGGCTGGGCCATGTCCCGGTAGCGGTGGGTGGCCACGTCACGGTGCTGACTCAACACCTCAAGCGTGATGGTGGTACCGGCCCGGGCCAGCCCGGTCACGTAGATGGGCCGGTCCACCGGCCGGGTACGGAGCCGGCGCCGCAGCAGCCGGGACTCGACGTCACCCAGCCGTACCGTGGCCGCCTCGAAGTGGCGCTTGGCCTGCCACGCCAGGTACAGGCCCTGCGGAATCCGGGCCGGTTCGGCGCTGTCGTCGCGTTCGAGATACATGGCGGATGTCCGATCAGTAGCGCAGGACGAGGGCTTCCATGGTGAGTCCGGGGCCGAAGGCCATCAGGACACCGGTGCTTCCGGGGCGGGGGGTGTGGGCGTTGAGCAGGCGGTGCAGGATGAGCAGCGAGGTGGGCGAGGAACAGTTGCCGTACTCGGCGAGCACCTCGGTCGAGGCGCGGTACTGCTCCGGGCGCAGCCCGAGCGCCTGTACCACTGCCTGGATGATCCGCGGACCACCGGCGTGGATGCTCCAGTGCTCGACCTCGCCGGCGGTCAGGCCCAGCGGCGCGAGCGTACGTTCGACGAACCCTTCGGCGGCGTCGCGCAGGATCAGCGGTACCCGTGGGGACAGGTGCATCCGGAACCCGTCGTCGAGCACCGACCACGACATGAGACCGGAGGTGGCGTACAGCGTCTCGGTGTGGGTACCGAGGACCTGCGGCCCGGTCGCCGTCTCCGAGGTGGTGAGTACGCACGCCGCGCTCGCGTCACCGAACAGCGCGTGGCAGACCACCTGTTCCACCGTCGCCTCGGTACGCATGTGCGCGCTGCAGATCTCCGTACAGTTGACCAGCACGTCCTCATCGGGCCGGGCGGCCAGGGCGTCGAGCGCCACCTTGAGCGCGTTGAACGCCGCGTAACAGCCCATGTGACCGATGAACGTACGCCGCAGCCGCTGCGACAACCCGAACTCCGCCGCCAGCAGCATGTCCGGCGAGGGCGCGTCGTACCCGGTGCAGCTCGCCGTGACCATGCTGCCGATCCGGGCCGGGTCCACGCCGGCCAACGCCTGCCCCACGGATCGCCGGCCGATCTCCAGCGCGCCCTGCTTCCACAGGCGCATCCGCTCGCCGGCCAGGTCCGCCCCGCCGTCCTTCCAGCCGGCCGGATCGCAGTACCAGTGCCGCTTGCGGATACCGGCGTTGCGGAAAATCGACTCAGCCGTTGGTACCTCGGCGAACAGGTGCCGGAAGACCTTGTCGAACGTCTCGACCTGGTCGATGATCCGATCCGGTACGGCGTACGCCAGGGTCGCGATGCGCGGAACCCGCTGCTGGGACAACGTCGTCCTCCTCACACTGGAATACGACAAGCGTGCGCGGGCACCGACCGGATCGACAGAGTGGAGGTCAATCCCGTCGCCGGAACGCGCCCTCCGGACGACGAATGGCCACCGGGCACCACTCGACGTCCGGACACCGCCGATACACCGCTCAACGCACCACGTCGCCCGCTCGCCGGAGCGAGGTACCCGCCGGGGTGGCCAGTCGCGCGGCGAGCATCCGGCCGATCTCGGCCATCGGAGCGGGCTGCGTCATGTGCTCGTGCCGGCACTCGACCGGATGGTCCTCGATGTGCCCGTCGACGTACGGCAGCCAGTCGTCGAGGCTCCAGCCGTACGCGGCCTGGGTGAGCGTCGCCGTGGCGAACACGACGTCCCCGTGGAACCGGGGCGGGGTGAAGGCGGCGTAGGCGTTCATGTTGGTCCTGGTGACGTTCAGCAGGGCGAGGATCGTCCGGTCGTCCCAGTCGACGAGCTGACCGCCCTCCCGCCGGACGATCTCGATCATCCGGGCCTCACCCAGCGGCTGACTGTCGACCACCTCGGGGTCGTACCCGAACTCGATGAGCACGGTACGGATGAGTTGACGGTCGCGTTCGGGTCCGTCCGGCGGCCGCCACTCGCGCGGGTAGCAGTCGAACATGGCCAGCAGGCCGATGTCCGCACCGTCGCGCTGGAGTTCAGCGGCCACCGCGTGGGCGAGATTACCGCCCATCGAATAGCCCATCACGTGGTACGGACCGGACGGCTGCACCGAACGGATCTCGGCGACGTAGCCCGCGACGAGCTCCTCGACCGTCGTGACCGGTGGCCGCGTTCCGGACAGGCCCGGCGACTGGAGTCCGTACACCGGGTACGCCGGATCGAGGTGCCGCAGCAGCACCGAGTAGCACCAGGACAGTCCACTGACCGGAGGCAGCAGGAACAGCGGGGACCGGTCACCGCCGGAGCGCAACGGCAACACGACGTCCAGCGCGCCGGGTCCGGGCTGCGCGTCGGTACCTTCCAGTGCCCTGGCCAACCCGGCGGCGCTGCGGGACTCGAACACGGTACGGATGCTGAGCCCGATGCCGAACAGTGCCCGGACCCGGCCGGCCAGTTGAGCCGCCAGGAGGGAGTGCCCGCCGAGCTCGAAGAAGTCGTCGTCGACACCCACCAGGGGTACGCCCAGCAGTTCGGCGAACAGAGCACTGAGGACGACCTCGTACCGGCTGCGCGGTGCCCGTCCGCGCACCATCCGGGCCGGCTCCGGAGCGGGCAGCGCGGCGCGGTCGAGCTTGCCGTGTGGCGTCACCGGCAAGGCGTCGACGCTGACGTACCCCGACGGCACCAGATGCTCCGGCAGCCGCGCCGCCAGGAACCGGCGCATCCCGGCGTCGTCGGGAACCGCTGCGCCGACGGGTACCAGATACGCCACCAGCCGCTGGTCTCCGGGCCGGTCCTCGCGCATCACGACCGCGGCGCGCGCCACCGCCGGATGCGCCACGAGCGCGGCCTCCACCTCGCCGGGTTCGATCCGGAAACCGCGTACCTTCAGCTGTCCGTCGACCCGGCCGAGGTACTCGATGGTGCCGTCGGGCCGCCACGCGGCGAGGTCGCCGGTCCGGTACATCCGGTCGCCCGGCTCGAACGGGCAGGCCACGAACCGGTCCGCGGTCAGCTCCGGCCGGTTCAGGTACCCGCGCGCCACCTGGTCACCGGCGAGGTACAGCTCGCCGGGAACGCCGACGGGCACCGGGTTGCGTTGGCCGTCCAGCAGGTACGCCCGGACGTTGCGCAACGGTCGGCCGATGACCGGTGGGGTATCGGCGGTCACCGGCGCGGACAACGCGTCGACGGTGCATTCGGTCGGTCCGTAGAAGTTGTAGCTTCTGGTGTCCGGTACGGCTGCCAACTGCGCCCACAGCGCCGGGTCGATCGCCTCGCCACCCACCATGAGGATCTTCGGCCGGTGCCGGTCGTCCGTGAGCAGTCCGGCCGCGAGAAGCTGGTGCAGGTACGAGGGGGTGACGTCGAGGAAGTCGACCCGGCGGGCCGCGACGTAGTCGACCAACGCGCCCGGGTCCAGCCGCACCGCCTCACTGATCAGGTGCAGTTCGTGGCCGTCGGCCATCAGCAGCGGACCCTCCAACGACGTGTCGAAGGAGAAGGCCGCGGTCAGCGCGACGCGCAGCCGGCCGCCGCCGGCGGCGGCCACGAAGCCCTCGCGGTGACTCAGCGGACGAGGGCGTCAACGGGGCGCGGCGGTCCCGGTCGGTGGGGTTGGCCGTCGGGCACCGGCACAACGCTGCGTGGGTGCGCGGGTCGTCCAGCCGCAGGACTCCCCCGCCGGGTGTGCCGTGGCCGTCGGCGGTCGTCAGCACCAGGACCGGATCGACGTCCCGCAACAGCAGCTCGATCCGGCCCGCCGGTTGGTCGGTTGCCAACGGTACGTACACCGCACCCGCCTTCAGTACCGCCAGCATGGCCACCACCAGGTCCACCGACCGGGGCAGGACGAGCGCCACGGCCCGCTCCGGCCCGGCCCCGAGCCCGATCAGGTGATGCGCGAGCCGGTTGGCGCGCGCGTTGAGCTGCGCGTAGCTCAGCTCGGTAGCCTCGAACACCAGCGCGGTGGCCGACGGGGTACGCGCCACCTGGGTCTCGAACAGGTCCGGCAGCGTGGTGGCCGGAGCCTCGCGCGTGGTCGCGTTCCACCCGTACAGGACCCGGTGCCGCTCGGCCGGATCGAGAATGTCCACCTCGCCGACCGGGCGGTCCGGCTCGGCCACCAGGGACCGCAGCATGTGCAGGAACCGCCGCTGGTGCCCGGCGAGGCCGTCGTGGTCGTACCGCTGGGCGTTGGCGTTGAGCTCGACGTGTACCCGCTGCCGGCCGGGCTCCTCGCGCACCGCGATCACCAGGTCCTCGACCGGACCGAAGGCCAGATCCCGCACGGTCGCGACGGCCGCACCGAACCGGAGGTCGCTGACGGTGTGCAGGATGTTCACGTGGGGGCCGAACAACGGTTCGCCGGCGCGGCCGGCCCGCATGTCCTCGTACCGGTAGCGCTGGTGCCGCAGTCCCCGGCGGGCCTGTTCCGCCGCCTGCCGGGCGAGTTCCAGCCCGGTGGTCCCCGGCCGGACCGCCAGCCGGACCGGCAGGACGTTCGCGACCGCGCACGGAGTATTCCGGAGCAATGGGCTGGTGCGTCCGGTCACCGAGAACCCGAGGGTCAGATCCGACTCACCGGTGATCCGGTTCAGGTACGCCGCCGTCGCGGCCAGCACCGTGAGCTGAGGTATCGACCGGACGCGCCGCGCCGTCTCGCGCATCTGCCCGACCGTGGCCGGGGCGAGCTCGCCCGCGATGCGCAGCAGCTTCGCCGAGGCGGGTGCGGTACGGGTGGCCAGGCTCACCGCGCCGGGCGCCTCCCGCAGGTACTCCGACCAGTACGCGCGGTCCCGGGCGAACTCCGGCATCTCCCGGTACCGCGACTGTTCCGCCCAGGCGGCGGCCAGTGACCCGAACCCCGTACCCGTTGTCATACCACCGTTGTAGAGCTCCGCCTGCCGCTGGACGACGAGCCGTGCTGGAGATCGACCGGCGCGGTGGCGTCGGCGTCCATCCACGCCTCGGCGACCCGCTCCGCATCAGGCTCGTTGGCGAGGTCGAGGAACGAGATCGGGCATTCGATCGACGGATCGACCACCTGCCACGGGCCGTCCTCGTCCTCGGTGATCCGTGAGTGGAGGGTTTCGGCCTCCGTGACGACGTCCCGCAACACCGCGAGGAAACG
>VAXX01000283.1 GCA_005885115.1 Actinomycetota bacterium
CAGTACCCAGGCGAGCACCCCGGCCAGGCGCAGCGCGACGCCGCCGGAGAGCTGGCCGGTCAGTTGGAGGGCGGCGTACCCGCCGGCGGCCAGCGCCAGCCGGATCGTCCACCAGGCGAGGTAGCCGAGCAGCCGGATCGCGCCCGGGCGCAGACCACCCCGGCCGACCAGCGCGAACGAGCGGCCGAGCGCGGACAGCGGACCCCGGTGCTCGATCACCAGCGCGGGCGCGGCGAGCCCCGTGAAGACGTACCAGATGATCCAGGGCAGGAAGCCGGCGGCGGCGGTGAGTGCGCCGCCGAGGGCGACCACCACGGCGAGCACGGTCAGCCCACCGAGCCGGCGCGGTCCCGGCGCGAGCCGGCGCGCGGCGATGCCGCCCAGGACCGCGATGATGCCGACCTCGGTGCCCAGCCCGAGGGCGAGCAGCAGCCAGTACGCGGCCAGACGGTTCAGGTGCGGCCAGTACAGCGGCGGGCTGACGGCCGCGACGCCCCGCAGCGGGTACAGCAGCGCCTGCTCGCCGACCGCCAGCGCCGCGCCGAGCCCGACCAGCCGGGCGGCGTGCCGGCGGAGCAGTTCGACCGCCGCGTCCAGGATCTCGGCCAGGGTCAGCGGGCGCAGCGGTACCACCTCGCTCCGCACGCCGGCTCCCCTCGACGACCGCCACGGGCACACCGTGGCGGCCCCATCCTGACACGTGCCGGCACCGGCATGGGGCCCACTCAGATTTAGAGTGGTTTGTCCGTGTGGGAAGATCGTCCGTAAGCCGGGTTCCCGGATTCGGGCGGCGGGATGGAATATTGGTCGCATGAGAGCCCGGGTACTGGTGGTCGACGACGACCCCGCCCTCGCTGAGATGCTCGGCATCGTGCTGCGTAGCGAGGGTTTCCTGCCGTCCTTCGTCGCCGACGGCGAGCGTGCGATCGCCGCGTTCCGGGACGCCCGGCCGGATATCGTCCTGCTCGACCTGATGCTGCCCGGGATGAGCGGCATCGATATCTGCCGGGCCATCCGGGGCGAGTCCGGGGTACCGATCGTGATGCTCACCGCCAAGAGCGCCCGGATGCGGGCCCGGCTGCGCCGGGGCGAGGACGTGACGCCCGAGCTGCTGACCATCGGGCCGCCGGGCAACCAGATCACCATCGACGTACCGGCGCACACGGTCAGCCGGGACACCGACGAGGTCAAGCTGACGCCGCTGGAGTTCGACCTGCTGGTGGCGCTGGCGCGCAAGCCGCGCCAGGTGTTCACCCGCGAGGTGCTGCTGGAGCAGGTCTGGGGGTACCGGCACGCGGCGGACACCCGGCTGGTCAACGTCCACGTGCAGCGGCTGCGCGCCAAGATCGAACCCGATCCCGAGCGCCCGGAGATCATCCTGACCGTCCGCGGAGTCGGGTACAAGGCCGGTACCGGCTGATCCCCGTGCCGCTCGCCCGCTGGTACCGCCGGCTGCGCCGCCACCCCGCGGCGCAGGCGGTCGAGCGCACCCTGGTGCACCACGTCGTCGTTGGGTACGCCGCCGGCCGGCGGGCCTGGCGCCGGTCCCTGCAACTGCGGATGGTCACCATCACGTTGCTGGTCTCCGGTGTCCTGGTCGGCGCGTTCGGCACCCTGGTCGCCTCCCGGATCACCGACGGCCTGGTACGCGCCCGGGTGGACAGCGGCGTGGAGCAGGTACGCGAGGCCGCCGAGCTGGCCGCTCCGCAGCTCGGGGGGATCACCGACCCGGCCGACACGAGCCTGCCCAGCCTGGTCAGTCAGATCGGGCAGCGGCTGGCCGACACGTCGTCCCAGGACACCGGCGTCGTGGTCGCGATCCTGCCCAGCAGCGGACGGGTGCCCAGCATGGCGCCCCGGGTCTTCCCGCCGGTACAGCCGCTGGACCGGATCGACCTGGTGGGCAGCCCGATCCCGCTGGCCTTCGGCCGGCTCGGCCTGTACTACCTGTTCCCGCTGACCTACGAGGACAACGCGGCCAACCTCGTCCAGACCACGGTCACCGCGACCGGGGTCGCGCTGGTCCTCCTGCTGGCGATCCTCGCGGCGCTGACCACCCGGCTGGTGGTACGCCCGGTCCGGCTTGCCGCCCGGACCGCCCAACGGCTGTCCGCGGGCCTGCTCGACCAGCGGATGGAGGTGCACGGCGAGGACGACCTGGCGCTGCTGGCCGCCTCGTTCAACCAGATGGCGCAGAACCTGCAACGGCAGATCGTCCGGCTGGAGGAGATGTCCCGGCTGCAACGGCGGTTCACCTCGGACGTGTCGCACGAGCTGCGTACCCCGCTGACCACGATCCGGATGGCCGCCGACCTGCTGTTCACCTCCCGGGGCGGGTTCGATCCCGAGGTGGCCCGCAGCGCCGAGCTGCTCCAGACCGAGCTGGACCGGTTCGAGAACCTGCTCACCGACCTGCTGGAGATCAGCCGGTTCGACGCCGGGTTCGCCGTCCTGGACGCCGAACCGAGCGACCTGGCGCAGATCGTCACCCGGGTCACCGAGCGGCTGACCTCCTTCGCCGGCCGCTGCGGTACGGCCCTGGAGGTCACCGTGCCGACCTCGCCGGTGATCGCCGAGGTCGACCCGCGGCGGGTGGAACGGATCCTGCGCAACCTCATCGGCAACGCCGTCGAGCACGGCGAGAAGCGCCCGGTGCGGGTCTGCCTGGCGGCTGACGACCATGCCGTGGCGATGACCGTCCGGGACCATGGGATCGGGCTGGCGCCGGGCGACGAGAAGCAGGTGTTCAACCGGTTCTGGCGGGCCGACCCGTCCCGGGCCCGGCAGACCGGCGGTACCGGGCTCGGGCTGTCGATCAGCCTGGAGGACGCCCGGCTGCACGGCGGCTGGCTGGAGGCGTGGGGGCAGCCCGGGCAGGGGGCGCAGTTCCGGCTGACCCTGCCGGTACGGGCCGGGGACCGGCTGACCGGCTCCCCGCTGCCGCTGGCCCCGGCCGACCTGCCGCTGCCCGACCCGGACGCGGTACCGGCCCTGTCGGGGGACGGCCATGCCTGACCGCCGCCGGGTGCTGCGTGCCCTGCTGCTCGCCGGTACCGGGATCGCGCTGCCGGCCGGGTGCGGGGTACCCAGTGGCGGGCCACCGTTCGTCGACGGCACCGGACCGACGTACGACCCGATCGGCGGGCAGCAGGGCAAGCCGCCGGACCCGTCCGGCGCCGATACCCCGACCGCGCTGGTCGAGTTGTTCCTGGCCGCGGTCTCCGGCCCGCTGGAGAACCCCGAGCAGCGCGCGACCGCCCGGGACCGGGCGCGCAGGTTCCTCACCGACGACGCGGCCAAGGCGTGGCAGCCGGGGACCGACCGGGTGACGGTGGTACGGGTGGAGAAGCTCACCAACGCCACCGGTGGACGGGACGTCACCACGGTGGTCGGGAGCCTGCAACCGGTCGGGGTGCTCAATCCGGGCCGGGGCGAGGTGCAGCCGTACCCGGACGGGAACCCCGGGCCGGTACGCGCGGAGTTCACCGTGGTACCCAACGCCGACCAGTCCGGCTTCCTGATCCAGAAGCTGCCGTTGGACGTACTCCCGCCGGGGCTGCTGCTGTCCGGTGCCGCCCTGGACGAGCGGTACTTCATCCCGCAGTTGATCTACTTCTGGGACAACGGGCGGCACCAGCTCGTACCGGACCTGCGGTACGTGCCCCGGACCGGGGAGCCGGCCAGCCAGCAGCGGGCCGACATCGTCCGGTGGCTGATCGACGGCCCCTCGGAGTTGATCTCGTCGGTGGCGGCCAACATCATGCCCGAAGGTACCGACCTGTCCCTGCCCAACGTGCTGACCCAGAGCGACCGTCTGGTGGTCAACCTGACCGGTGCGCTCCAGGGCGCCGACCTGCCCAAGGTCATGTCGCAGCTGCGCTGGTCGCTCCAGCCGCTGTACCCGCTCGCGGCGAGTCCGGTCCAGTTGGAGATCGCCTCCCGGCCCCAGCAGGTGGATGGCTCGGCCGGCCCGTACCTGGCCGACAACCCCGCCGACGAGACCACCCGCGACGCCGACGCCCAGCCGTTCTGCCTGGTCGGCGGCGTGGTGTACCCGGTCGAGCCGGGGTACGCCGTCCCTCCGGTCCTGTCCGGCTCGGGCCGGTACATCGTGCAGGCGGCGCTGAGCCGGGACCGGCAGCAGGGTGCCCTGGTGTCCAGCGACCGGCGGCTGATGCTGGGCCTGGCCACGAAGGGCGCGACGGTGTCGTACACCGACGCCGGCCTGGCCGGGCAGCGGTGGAGCCGCCCGGCGTTCCTGCCGTCGGGCCGGCGGGTCCTGGTGGTCGTCGACGGCACGCTCTACGCGGTGGCCGGCGCGGCCGCGGTCAGCACCGTCGCCGAGAACGTGGCGGCCTTCGCGGTGTCTCCCGACGGGTACCGGATCGCCCTGGTCAGCCGGGGCGCGCTGGGCGTCGGGGCGCTGCGGGACACCGGCGACCGGCTGACCGTGGGCAACCTGCGGCCGCTGGACCCCGGCCTGACCGAGGTGAGTGGCGTCGCGTGGACCCGGCTGGACCGGGTGATCGTGTCCGGGCGCAGTCCCGAGTCGTACGGGCTGGCCGAGGTCAGCGTCGACGGCGCGATGCTGACCCCCTGGAGCAGCAGCACCTTCAACCGCCCGATCGCCTCGGTGGTGGCCTACCCGAAGCTGCCCTCCCAGCTGCCCGGCGCCGGGCCGGTCCTGGTGCAGACCGACAACGGGGAGGCGTTCCGGGTGTTCGCCAGCTCCAAACCCAGCTCGTTGGACACCCAGGATCCGAACCCGCACCCCTCACCCTCACCGTCCGGCACGCATACCGTCACCCCGCCCCCGACCGCTCCGTTCTACGTGGACTGACATGGGACTGCTCGGACAGACCTGGGCGGGGCTCGCCGACCTGGTGCTCCCCGGCACCTGCGCGGGCTGCGGCACGACCGCGCCCGGCTCGCTGTGCGCGGTGTGCCTGGGCACCCTCGACGGGCTGCGCCCGCATCCGGTACGGCCGACTCCGGCGCCGTCGGGCCTGCCGGCCTGCGTGGCGCTCGGGGGGTACGACGGGGTGCTGCGCGAGGTGCTGCTGGCGTACAAGGAGCGGGGGCGGCACGTCCTGGCGCGTCCGCTCGGCGACTGGCTGGCCGGGACGGTGGCGTACGGGGTGCGGCAGGCCGGGTACCCGGACGGGACGCCGGTGCTGCTGGTACCCGTGCCGGACACGGCGGCCGCGGCCCGGCACCGGTACGGCGACCACATGTGCCGGCTGGCCCGGCGGGCGGCGGTACGGCTGAACGCGACCGGCTGGCCGGCCGGCCTCGCGGCGGCGGTACGGACCCGTCCGCGCCCGGACTCGGCGCACCTGTCCGCCGAGGGTCGGGCGGCCGAGGCGGCACACGCGTTCGTCCCCCGGCCCCGGGAACTGGCCCGGATGGCGCAGGCGGTGGGGCGCGGGGCGGTCGTGGTACCGGTGGACGACATCCTCACCACCGGCGGCACCCTGACCGCCCTGGCGGACCGGCTGCGGGGCGGCGGACTGCCCGTACCGGTGGCTGTCGTGCTGGCCGCGACGCGGCGTCGCAGCGGCCCGCGCGGCAACGGTGCGTGACCGGTCACCTGGCTGGGTGATTGTTTATCCCGGTTAGCCCCTGACTGCCGAGGCTGGGCGAATTACGGCAAAAGGTTCTTGGAAACAAGGGGTGACGGACGGGCCAACTCGGGTTAGCGTCATACCTCATCAGCCGCGACCAGGCTGGTCGGCACCCGGAGAGGAGCAGAGCCGGACCGGACCGGTCGCCAGGCCGATACCACTCATCGATCACCCGCAGTACGACCGGGGGAGGTCAGAGCGTGGACATCGTCGTCAAGGGCCGCAACGTCGAAGTGCCCGATCACTACCGACAGCATGTCAGCGAGAAGCTCCACAAAGTCGAGCGCTACGACCAGAAGATCATCCGAGTCGACGTCGAACTATTCCACGAGCGGAACCCTCGCCAATCCGACGCGGCTGCGGCGTAGTGCCGACCGCCGCCGGGTACACCGGGGCCGGCGCGCTCCGGTCTCCGTCGCCGCGGCGACGTCCGGGCTGGTACCCATGAACCAGCGCGACCCGTTCGACGAGCCCGTCGCCGAGCCACGGCACGGCCACCTCGCCGAAGCGTCGACCGACGGGTACGACGACCAGCCGTGGCACATCGTCCGCGAGAAGGAACACGACGCGCAGCCGATGACCATCGACGACGCGCTGTTCCAGATGGAACTCGTGGGCCACGACTTCTACCTGTTCATGGACAAGGAGTCCGGGCGGCCCAGCGTGGTGTACCGCCGCCACGCGTACGACTACGGGGTCATCACCCTCGCCGCCTGACGGCACACCGCTGGCCATTCTCTGCGATGATCCCTACGTGCATGAGAAAGCGGTGAGCCTGGCGCCGGCCAGCCCAGCGCCGGCCGGCGCCAGGCGTACCTTCGTCCGTTCCGATCTGGTGATCCTGATCGGTGGCGCGGTCTTCATCGCGCTCGCCGCCGTCACCAACTACGCCCACGCGAACGCGGTGCTCGCGTTCGTCAGCTCGGCCATTGCCGTGGCCCTGCTCGCCTCGCTGGTGGGGCGCAGCGTGGAACAGTTGGGCGACCGGTTCGGGGCCGGTGCGACGGGCGTACTCCAGAGCGCGTTGGGCAACCTCCCGGAGCTGTTCATCGCGTTCTTCGCGCTGCGCGCCGGCCTGCTGACCGTGGTCCAGTTCGCGATCATCGGCTCGATGCTGGCCAACCTGCTGCTGGTCCTGGGCGCGGCGTTCGTGGTCGGCGGGATCAAGCACGGCACCCAGACCTTCGAGAAGTCCCGGGCCCGCGACACGTGCGTACTCCTGGCGCTGGCCACCGCCGCGCTCGTCCTGCCCAGCGTCGCGTGGTACTCGCACAGTCCCGCCGCGCCGCACGTCAAGGCGCTGTCCACCGCCGTGGCGGTCGTACTGCTGGTGATCTTCGGGCTGTCCCTGCCGGCCGCGCTGCGTCGGGCCCCGGCCGCGTCCGGCGCCGCCGACAGCGTCGCGCACGAGCCGCCGCGCTGGCCGCTGTGGCTGGCCGTCACCCTGCTGGTCGCCGCCAGCGGCATCGCCGCGCTGGTATCCGACTGGTTCGTCACCGCACTCCAGCCGACCATCCACACCCTGAACCTGTCGCAGGCGTTCGCCGGACTGGTCGTGGTCGCCATCGCGGGCAACGCCATCGAGAACGTCGTGGGCATCCAGCTCGCGTTCAAGAACCAGACCGACTACGCGCTCTCCGTGATCATCAACAGCCCGTTGCAGATCGCGCTGGTACTCGCGCCGGCGCTGGTACTGCTGAGCTTCCTCACAGCCACGACGTTGACGCTGGTGTTCGTACCGTTGCTGGTGTGCGCGGTGGTGTTGACCGTACTCATCGTGTCGCTCATCGTCTTCGACGGCGAGTCCAACTGGTTGGAAGGCGCCACGCTCATCGGCCTGTACGTGATGATGGCCGCCGTCTTCTGGTGGGGCTGAGTCGTGCCATGCGCGATCGCAGTGCGCACGAAATCAACGATGGGGGCTCTATCGCGGCTGTCTAGTCACTAGACGGATTCTCGCGTCTAGTAACTAGACAGCGATGGGGTACGCGGTTGGCCACGCGCGTGGGCTCTGGAAGGGGCCTCAGTCATAGGCGGTACGCCGTCTTCTGATCGCCCCAAGATATGCGCGGCAATATAGACCTTGCGCATATTCTGAAATCCCTATCGGCGTATTCGTCTCAGCTGGGACATCGTGCGGGTTGCCGAGTGTCTACAAGGTCTGCCCAGCGCACGGACATACATGGCAGCTGTACTCCTACGCGTGGGGTCCGGGCACGGCAGGTGTGAGCTACGTCAGCGACTTCGATCAAGTAATCTCGTAGTCGAAGGACACATCGGCTTGCCGCGTGAGGCGATGGGATCTCCGTGGCAAGCCGATGTGGCGGACCAGCGAAGGGTGACCGGCCGATGGCGGCAACGGCGAATATCGAGTTCGAGGTGTGGGACGCGCTGACCGATATCGAGCCAGCACCGGCCCGCGTCACGGCAAACCACGACAACCTTGCTGATCGCATCGTCGTGATCGGATTGACAAGAGGCGAAGAACTCCTTTCCGGGCGGTCATTGGTCGTATTTTCCTTTTACCCGGCGGACCAAATTTCGTCTCTGGCCCTCGCGCGACAGTCCCTGCTCGAATTCGTCGGTCCCATGGCAGCCAAGGGCCATGCGGACGTACGGGCCGTGACCGAGGACATGCTTCGGCAGGCGGAGCAGGCCGGTGCGCCCGTCCCGTTGAGGGTCAACGGAGAGGTAATCCCCGCCCGGCGGTTTGACATCGCGGCCGGTGGCTGGGTAGTTACCTCCGCCGCACCGTCATTCCCGTTGTCCATCGCCGGTTCCGGGATTGCCGAACCTCCGGAGTTGGTGACGGCGGACTGGTCGGTCTGGGAGCCCGCCTTCCGGCGGTACGTGTTCCCAGCCATGCTGGAGGGGTGACGGCACAGTTCGTGGGTGAGACGACGGCGGGGGCGTTCGTACGCCAAGGGAACCGGTTCACCGACCGGATCGCGCGGGATTCGACGTCCGCGCCCGGGGAGGGGCCGGACGAGCGGGGGCGGTGGCCGGTCGAGCCCGGCCGGTACCGGCTGATCTGGTCCCGTGCCTGTCCGTGGGCGCACCGTGCGGTGATCGTACGTGCACTGCTCGGGCTCGATGACGTCATCTCGCTGGGCACCGTCGACCCGGTACGGGACGAGCGCGGCTGGCGCTTCACGCTCGACCCGGACGGGCGGGATCCGGTGCTGGGTATCGGGTTCCTGGCGGAGGCGTACCGGGCGACCGATCCGGACTACGCCGGCCGGGTGACCGTACCGTCCATTGTGGACACCCGTACCGGACGGGTGGTCACCAACGACTACCCGCAGATCACCCTCGACTTCGCCACCGAGTGGGCGGACTACCACCGGCCGGGCGCGCCGGACCTGTACCCGGCCGACCTGCGCGCCGAACTCGACGCGCTGATGCGCGACGTCTACACCGACGTCAACAACGGCGTCTACCGGGCCGGCTTCGCGACCAGCCAGAGCGCGTACGAGGCGGCGTACGACGCGCTTTTCGCCCGGCTCGACGTGCTGGAGTCGCGCCTGTCCGACGGGCGGCGCTACCTGATGGGGGACCGGCTGACCGAGGCGGACGTACGGCTGTTCACCACGCTTGTCCGGTTCGACGCCGTGTACCACAACCACTTCAAGTGCAACCGCAACAAGCTCGTCGAGCTACCGCACCTGTGGGCGTACGCCCGACGGCTCTTCCAGACGCCCGGCTTCGGCGACACCGTCGACTTTGACCAGATCAAGCGGCACTACTACGTCACCCACGACACGATCAACCCGTCGGGGATCGTGCCCAAGGGGCCCGATCCCGCCGGGTGGTGGACGCCGGTGGGTGACATCTGACGGCGGAGGTCAGCCGTCCCACCAGTCGAGCACCCGGAGCGCTCGGAGGGTGTTCCAGCGACTGGGCTGCCCCACACCGTCCTCGAGGGCGAAGTGGACGCGACCGGGATGGCTGTGGTCGAGGAGCCAGCGGCCGTCGGGCTGCTGTTTCGAGCGTACAACCGCCACGGCCTCCGCCATCCGGGGATCGGGCTCTGCGCCCGAGTGCCGGAAGTAGTCGAGCACGCGCAGGACGTCGTAGTGCCAGTAGTACGGGAAGGCGAAGTCGAGGTACGCCGGATTCACGATCTCGCCGGTGCTCCTGCGGCGGAACAGGCCCCGCTCGAGCAGGTACTCCTGCCCGCTGTGCCGCGCTTCGCGCACGGCGGCCGAGCCACCGGTCGCGCGCTCGAATTCGAGCAGTCCGTCGAGCACGTTGATGGTCGTGTCGAAGGAGGAGCGCACCGATCCGTTCTCGGCCTCGCAGTTCCAGCCGCCGTCAGCGAGCCGCTCGCCGAGGATCCGCTCCACGAGCGCCGAGACGTCCACCCCGAAGTAGGCGCCCGTCTCGATCGTCCGGCCGTTGATGCACGGCTCGACCTCGCCGTCGAAGTAGCGCTGCCCGGCGTGCTCCCAGCGCCCGTGCTCGGCGATGAGCGGGATCGCGCGGCGGGCCGCCGCGCAGGCCGGGTCGAGCCCGAATATCTGCAACGTCTGCAGGGTGTGCATCGTCGCCGTCCACGGCTGCCCCGGCTCGTCGCCGGTGTAGGACGCCGGGAAGCAGGCGCCGCCGTCCCACAATCCGTCGGTACCTTCCAGCGCCAGCAGACAGGCGCCCCAGCCCTCGTGCTCCACGCGGGCCCGTTCGGCGGCGACCTCGTCGGGTGTGCCGTCGGTCAGATCGCGGAGCACCTGCCAGCGGATGGCCGGGTCGGCGTCCAGCAGCCAATCGATCACGTTCATCGCGGCGATCAATCCGACTCGGATCGGGCCGAGGGGACCGGACCGAAGTGGATGGTGGACTCCGGTGGGGTGAGGTTCGGGCGCGGGTCGGCCGACAGCAGCGACCCGACCCAGGCGTCCATCCGCTGTCCACGCTGGACGCACGCGCCCCGGCCGATGCCCTCGACGGTGAACCCGGCCTTCTCGGCCACCCGCCGGGACCCGTCGTTGCCCAGGTAGGCCATCCAGACGATCCGCTCCAGGCGCAGCGCGTCGAAACCCCAGGAGCAGAGGGTACGCAGGGCGGCCGACGCGTACCCGTGTCCTCTGGCCCATGGGGCGACCAGGAACCCGACCTCGGCGCTGGTCCCGTCCGGGTCGCCCAGCCGGAGGTCGATGGAGCCGACGTACCGGTCGGTGGCGTCGGCGATGGCGAAGCCCGCCGCCCGGCCCCGGGCCCACTCGGCGGGTACGTGGTCGTGCAGGTACCACAGCGCGTCCGAGCGGGTGTACGGCACCGGGATCGTCGTCCAGTGCGCGGATTCGGGATCCTGACAGGCCAGCGTCACCGGGTCGAGGTCCTCGTCCCGCCAGGCGCGCAGGTGCCCGTCGAGCCCGTCCAGCGCCAGCACGGGTACCGGTGCGCCGAAGGCGGCGGCCCGGCGGGCCGCCAGCGAAGCCGGTGCGTACCGCTGGGGCAGGTCGATCGTGACCTCGCCGGGCAGCAGCGAGCCGATCCAGGCCTCGCGGCGCCCGCCGGGTTTGCGGGTCGGCAGCCGCACCTCGCCGTCGATCTGGAAGCCGGCGCGCAGCGCGACCAGTCGCGAGCCGTGGTTGCCGATCTCGGCCAGCCAGGTCAACCGGTTGAACCCGAAGTAGGCGAAGGCCCAGGTGGCCACGGCGCGGGTGGCGGCCAGCGCGACGCCCCGGCCCCGTGCCCACGGCGCGGTCCAGTAGCCCACCTCGGCGGAGTGGCGGACCGGCTCGATCGAGGCCAGCCCGTGCGCGCCGAGCAGCCGGCCGGTGGCCCGGTCGAACACGCCGAGCGGCGCGGCGGTACCGGCGGCCCAGTCGGCCCGGGCCCCGGTGTTGACGAAGTACGTCGCGTGGTGCCGCTCGTACGGCGCCGGCAGGCCGGTCCAGCGCTGGATCGCCGGGTCCTGGCAGGCCTCGTAGACGGCGTCCGCGTCCTCGGCCTGCCAGTTGCGGATCAGCAGATCGCCCGCGATGATCTCGATCGGTTCCACCGTGCCATCCTCGTTGACGCGCACCGTTGACCCCAAGGGTGTCCATTTTGTCACGATCGACGGGTTGGGTGCCCTGGCGGCTGACAGTTGCCAGTGTTCTCCGCCTACGATGGTTCGGCAGACTGTCGGCGCGCCGGAAAGCGGGGCGAGCGACGCCGCGAGTGGGTTAGGGAGCGCTATCCGTGTCGATCTTCGAAAAGATCCTCCGCGCCGGCGAAGGACGCATCCTGCGTCGCCTCTCCGCGATCTCCGCCGCCGTCAACACGATCGAGGACAACTACGTCGATCTGACCGACGCGGAGCTGCGTGAGCTGACCGACCAGTACAAGCAGCGGTACCAGGACGGGGAGTCCCTCGACGACCTGCTGCCCGAGGCGTTCGCGACCGTACGTGAGGCGGCCAAGCGGGTACTCGGTCAGCGGCCCTTCGACGTCCAGTTGATGGGCGGCGCGGCGCTGCACTTCGGCAACATCGCCGAGATGAAGACCGGTGAGGGCAAGACGCTGACCTGCGTACTCCCGGCCTACCTCAACGCGCTGTCCGGCAAGGGCGTACACGTGGTCACGGTCAACGACTACCTGGCCCAGCGCGACGCCGAGTGGATGGGCCGGATCCACCGGTTCCTCGGGCTGACCGTCGGCGTGATCCTGCCCAACCAGCCGGGCGCCGAGCACCGGGCCGCGTACGAGTGCGACATCACGTACGGCACCAACAACGAGTTCGGCTTCGACTACCTCCGCGACAACATGGCCTGGTCGGCCACGGAACTCGTCCAGCGCGGGCACAACTTCGCGATCGTCGACGAGGTCGACTCGATCCTGATCGACGAGGCCCGTACCCCGCTGATCATCTCCGGCCCGGCCGAACAGTCGGCCCGCTGGTACACCGAGTTCGCCCGGGTGGTGGACCGGCTGGTCCGCGGCAAGGAAGGCGAGGGCGACTACGAGGTCGACGAGTCCAAGCGGACCGTCGCGATCAGCGAGCGGGGCGTGGCCAAGGTCGAGGACCGGCTGGGCATCGACAACCTGTACGAGTCGGTCAACACCCCGCTCGTCGGCTTCCTCAACAACGCCATCAAGGCCAAGGAGCTGTACAAGCGGGACAAGGACTACATCGTCTCCGACGGCGAGGTTCTGATCGTCGACGAGTTCACCGGGCGCATCCTGCACGGCCGGCGCTACAACGAGGGCATGCACCAGGCCATCGAGGCCAAAGAGGGCGTGGAGATCAAGCAGGAGAACCAGACCCTCGCGACGATCACCCTGCAGAACTACTTCCGGCTGTACAACAAGCTGGCCGGCATGACCGGCACGGCGCAGACCGAGGCGGCCGAGTTCAACAAGGTGTACGAGGTCGGGGTCGTACCGATCCCGACGCACCGGCCGATGATCAGGCTGGACAAGTCCGACGTGATCTACAAGACGGAGAAGGCCAAGTTCAGCGCGGTCGTCGAGGACATCGCCGAGCGGCACGCCCAGGGCCAGCCGGTCCTCGTGGGTACCGTCTCGGTGGAGAACTCGGAGATCCTGTCCCAACTGCTGCGCCGGCGTGGCATCCCGCACTCGGTCCTCAACGCGAAGTTCCACGCGAAGGAGGCCGAGATCATCGCGCAGGCCGGGCGCAAGGGCGGGGTCACCGTCGCGACCAACATGGCCGGCCGGGGTACCGACATCCTGCTCGGCGGCAACCCGGAGTACCCAGCGACGAGTACGCCGCCGCCTGGGAAGACGCCCTGGAGCGCTGGGAGAAGCTGTGCGACGAGGAGGGCGAGGAGGTCGTCGACGCCGGCGGCCTGTACGTCCTGGGCACCGAGCGGCACGAGTCCCGGCGCATCGACAACCAGCTCCGCGGCCGGTCCGGCCGGCAGGGTGACCCGGGTGAGTCGCGCTTCTACCTGTCGCTGCAGGACGAGCTGATGCGCCGGTTCCGGGCCGGCGCGGTCGAGGCGGTCATGGACCGGCTCAACATCCCCGAGGACGTACCGATCGAGTCGAAGATGGTCAGCCGCCAGATCAAGAGCGCGCAGACCACCATCGAGGCGCAGAACGCGGAGATCCGCAAGAACGTCCTCAAGTACGACGAGGTGCTCAACAAGCAGCGCCAGGTGATCTACGCCGAGCGCAAGCGGGTACTCGACGGCGAAGACCTGCACGAGCAGGTCCAGCACATGATCGACGACGTGGTCGGCGCGTACGTCAGCGGCGCCACCACCGAGGGGTACGCCGAGGACTGGGACCTCGACCAGCTCTGGTCCAGCCTCAAGCAGCTGTACCCGGTGGGGATCACCGTCGAGGACCTGGTCGAGGAGTCCGGCGGCGAGGCCAGCACCCTGGACGCGGAGTTCCTGCGCGCCCGGCTGATCGAGGACGCCCATGCGGCGTACGAGCAGCGCGAGGAGGAGCTGGGCACCGAGCCGATGCGGGAGCTGGAGCGGCAGGTGCTGCTCGCGGTCATCGACCGGAAGTGGCGCGAGCACCTGTACGAGATGGACTACCTCCAGGAGGGTGTCGGGCTGCGCGCGTACGCCCAGCGCGATCCGCTGGTCGAGTACCAGCGCGAGGGCTTCGACATGTTCAACCAGATGCTCGACGGCATCAAGGAGGAGGCGGTCGGCTTCCTGTTCAACCTGGAGGTACAGGTCGAGGAGGCGCCCGCGCCGGTCAACCCGGACGAGATCGACCTGCCCACCGACTACGTACCGCTGCCGGTGGGCGAGTCGCCGGTGGAGATCCGGGCCAAGGGGCTCGGGGCGTCCCGGCACGTACCCCGGGCGTTGCAGTACTCCGCACCGGCGATCGACGGGGCTGCCGGTACCGGCTCCCCGCACGTCGAGCAGGCCCCGGCGCTGGGCCTCGGTGCCGATGGTGGCACCGGGGTACGCCGCGCCGGTCCCGCCTCGCCGACCGCCGCCGGTGCCCGCCGGCCCTCGCCCGGCCAGTCGGTCGGCAGTGGACCGTCGCGCAACGCGCCCTGCCCGTGCGGCTCGGGCAAGAAGTACAAGCGCTGCCACGGCGCCCCGGGCGCGGTGGACTGACCGTGAGGTAGGACCGGCGGCCGGTGGGAATCCCCACCGGCCGCCGCTGTTTCGTGGAAGCCCGGAGCGCTCACGGACTACGGGGGTTTCACGCAAGCGCTCCGGGGGCTCAGAGCACCTCCAGGTGGGTGCACAGCCAGGTGCCGGCCCGCTGCTCCAGGCGCAGCGTCAGGGCGCGTACCTGGTCGCCCCGGGTCAGTACCGCCGCCGCCTCGACCACCCCGGCACGGATCTCGCAGACCCGCAGGTGCCGTAGCCGGGGCCGGTCGGCGACCGTGCGGCCCAGCCCCGTGCCTGGCCGTACGCTCGCCGACCCGCCCGGCCGGCCCAGCCTGCCCAACTGCCCGGCGACCTCGTCGAAGCGGGCCGCTTCGGTCAGCGGGCGCAGGTGGGTCAGCGGTCGGAAGCCGCCGAGCACCTCCAGGCTCAGGTCCAGGTACCGCCGGGCCACCCGGTACGCCTCGCCCGGTGTCCCGCCGGACCGGGGCGCCGGACCGCCGCCGTCGGGTCCGTCCAGGTACGGGTGGCCCGTGGCGCGGTCCGGCTCGTCGTCGTACGGCGGGTCGAGGACCGGGGCCGGACGCACCCGTACCAGCGCGGGTGCCGGACGAACAAGCGTGACGGTCATGAGCCCTCCCCGGGTCTGGGCGACGATCCTTGCGTTTGCCTTCGTTTGCCTGTGACAAGTTGTATCCGCCCCCGGCCGCCCTCGTCAACCCCGAAACAAAAACGGCCCGCCGGCGTCAGCCGGCGGGCCACTGAAGTCCACGCGTCGCTACTCGGGCTCCTCGTCCCTGCCCAGCAGCGGGTTGTCCCGTACCCAGTCCGCGGTCTCGCTGTACTTACGCTCGATGTACTCCTCCAGCTTGGCGCGCTCGATCCGCCACTGGCCCCGGCCGCCCACCTTGATCGCCGGGAGCTCGCCGCTGCGTACCATGTGGTACACCTGCGACAGGGAGACCGACAGCTCCTCGGCGACGTCGGACATCTGCAAGAACCTGGCGGTCATTGCTTTAGTTTGCCACCGGTAGCGTCTGTTGCGCTCGGGTGGGCTGACCGCGCTCAAGGAGCGTGGCGAGCTGGAACTCGCCGGCGACGCGCACGCCGTCACCCCGGCGCTGCGGGAGTGGTACGCCGAGGGCGACGAGGAGGAGCTCGAGTACGTCGCCTTCACCAGGGCCGCACAGGCCGCCCTCCGGCTGCTCCGCCGCGCTCCGCACGCGCCCCGGCGCCGGGTCGTGGTGTCCGTCGACGTACCGCAGGGGGCGGTCCGCGGCACCGATCAGGAGTTGGGCTCCAGCGCGGTACGGCTGGCGGAGGCCGTACCGCTGGACGCGGTCGCGGCGATCCACGTGGACGACTCCGACGCCGAATCCGACGTCGAGGCGGCCACCCGGGTGGTCGAGGAGGCGCTGGCCGGCGACCCGGACGCGCAGTTCACCGTCGACGGTGCCGAGGACCACGAACTGGCCTGGTACGACGTGAGCGAGCTGGACGAACTAACGACCTGATCGCGCCGGCTCCGGGCGGCGCATCGTGGCGCCCAGGCACAGCAGTGCGACGATCGCCCCGACAAACAGCACGATCATCGCGTAGTCGAGCCGGGACTGGGCGACGTAGTCCAGGTAGGTGGGGTCGGCCGGGCTGAGCCGGCCGACGATACCGAAGATCTGCAGGCCGCCGATCCGGGTGATCAGCTCGGTCAGCAGCAACAGGACGCCGGCCGCCGCGCCGGCACCGAGGTAGGCCGGGAAGCGCCAGCCGCACCGGGCCCGGTACAGCAGCGCGAAGGCGGTCAGCCCGGCCACCGCGCCGCCGATCAGCGAGGCGGTCAGGGCGAGCCGGGACGCCGCGGCCAGCCACCCGGCCGGCGAGCCACCGCCGCCGAACAGGCGCATCAGCGGGACGGTGAACAGGCTCAACGCCGAATCGGCGACGGAGGCGACCAGGGCTCCGGCCAACCCGACCCGGACGACCTGGCCGGGCCGGATGCCGGCGAGGGCGCCGCCGAGCGTACCGGCGGCCAGGACGGAAAGGGCGAGCTGCACGATCGACGACCGGTGCCCGTACCCCCACATGATGAGTCCGGCCGCGACCGCCCCGACCAGCGCGCCCGCCCCGGTGGTCAGCGCCCAGCGCAGCCCGGAGGCCAGCGGTCGCCAGGCCAGCGCGGCCAGGCCGGCGGCGCCGCCGGCCAGCATCGTCGCGGCGATGACCACCGGCAGCGCGCTGGCCGCGACGATGATCGCGGTGACCGGCTCGGCCGCGCCGAGGATGCTGGCCTGCGCCGACCAGAGCATCCAGCCGAGCCAGGCCAGGCTAGCGCCCAGCAGGATCAGGCTGCCCCGCCGCCCAGCGGGCCAGGCGTCCGTGGCCATCGGGCCTCCTTCGCATCGACGCCCCAGGGTACGCGGTGGGCCGTGCAAGGATGGGACGAGTCCATCACCGCAAGGGGGCCGTCATGGATGCCGTCCCCGTCGTTCCGGAGCCGCGAAACGAGCCGGTGCGGGGGTACGCGCCGGGAAGTGCCGAACGGGACAGTCTCGGGCGCCGGCTCGCGGAGCTGGCCGGCGAGCGCGCCGAGCTGACGCAGACGATCGATGGGCAGCAGCGGCCCGGCGGGGGCGACGCCTTCGACGTCGTGATGCCGCACCGCCGGCACCACGTACTCGGCGTCGCGCACCACGCGACCGGCAGCGACGCGGTCGCCGCGGTGGCCGCCGCCAAGCGGGCCGCGCCGGGCTGGCGGGAGCTGCCGTTCGAGGAGCGCGCCGCGATCTTCCTACGCGCCGCCGACCTGCTGGCCGGGCCCTGGCGGGACACCCTCAACGCGGCGACGATGCTGGGGCAG
>VAXX01000284.1 GCA_005885115.1 Actinomycetota bacterium
CACGATCAATTTCGACATCTCCCAACAGGACGGTAAGACCCGGGTCCAGTTCACCCACGTGGGTCTGACCCCGGAGTACGAGTGCTACGACGCCTGTTCGCAGGGGTGGGGCAATTACATCACCGGCAGTCTGCGTAGCTTGATCACGACTGGTGCCGGGCAGCCCAACGCCAAGGGCCGCCCGCAAACGTCCGCTGAGGCAGAACTGACCAGCGGGCGCAGCTAGTACCAACGACCCACCGAGGTTCGGCCTGCGTGTCCAGTCAGGACACGCAGGCCGAACCGTTTCGACTTGATGTGAGCGTGTGGTCCTCGGATGGTGTCCGGCGTTACGCGACGCAGTTCGCGAGCGCCGGTGATGGTGCGGGAACACCGGCGGGACCGAAGAACAGGTTCGCGCAGTCGATCACAAACTGCGGAGTCTCCTCCTGGATCCAGTGGCCGGAGCCCGGCGCTACCACGCCGCGTACGTCGCTTGCCACGTTCTTGAACGACGTCGCGACGGCCGGCCCGAACAGGAACTCGGCACCCATCGCGAGGACCGGCTGGGTGAGTCGCTTCGACTGGGCGTACGCCTGGTTGTCCTTGGCGTCGGCCGGGAACGCCCGGTAGTAGTTGTATCCGGCGCTGCGGCGTGCCGGATTCAGGTACGCCCTGACGTAGTAATCTCGGTCGATCGCATCGGAGACCTTGGCGAAGTGGAAGACGTAGTCCAGGTAGGTGCCGACATCCTCGTCATCCAGGATCCGCTCAGGGATCGGGTAGGGCGCCATGTTGAACCCGAAATGGAAACTCAGCGGGTACGCGTCCTCGAGGCCGAACCCCAACAGCGTCGATTCGAGCACGGCCAGGCGGGTCACCTCACTGGGATAGTCCCGGGCCCAGTCGTAGCCGATCAGGACGCTCATGTCGTGTCCCATGACCTCGACCTTGGTGTACCCGAGCCGGTTGACCGCCTGGTGCAACCGCGCGGCCGTGGTCTTCTTGTCGTACCCGCCGTCCGGGATCGAGGAGTCGCCGAGGCCGGGCAGGTCGAACGCGATCACCGTGTGGGTCTTGGCCAGCGCGGGCATGACCAGGTGCCACCCGTACCAGGTCTCCGGCCAGCCGTGCAGCAGCACAAGGGCCGGGCCGGAGCCGCCCATGACGTAGTGGACGTAGCCCCCGTCGATCGGGACGATTCCCTGGTGGAATGACGAGTTGAATTCCGTGGTGCCTGGCGATGGTTCAGGCTTGGTAACGCTCGCAGCGGCGCCCGATACGCCGACGAGGACCAACAGGGCAGCGAGCCCCGAGATAGTCCCCCGCTTGAGCGTTACCAGCGGACCTGACCATCGCGGCATACGCCGTCGCGATGTCATGATCACATCCCTCGTATCTGGGAATTGCTGGACCATTGCACCGTATCCACGGAGAAAAGCCCGTATTATCTTTCCCGTTGCCTTGTGCGGCCAAAAGGATTCGGATACTGAAAAATCGCGTTGATGGCTGTGCAAGCATGAGTATCGGCACATGCGAACCGGCTCGGCGGCGGCGAGGGCGAAGCGAGCCCACACGGTCGCGACTTCGCTGACCTTGGGCTGCGCCCTACTGAACCACCGCCGAGCCGACCGGCCGGGCAGAAGCTATTGATCTAGATGAACATGGTGTTGGGTTCGAGCCCGCAGAGCACCCGCCCGTAGGTTTCCGTGTTGGAGTCGGGGCTGAACATCGGGTGCACGCTGATGGCGTGGATGTCCCGGACGATCCGCTGGATCGGCTCGTGCAGGTAGATCGAGCTGCCTCCACTGGCCGAGGCGAAAAGGTCCACGGCCTCCTTGGCGAGCTTGGTCGCCCAACCCTCATCCGCGCGTACCCGGGCGCGTTCCTCCATCGTCCACGGCTCGCCACTGGCCGCCTTGGCGTCCACCAGCGCGGCGGCGTGGTACGCGTGGTACTCCGCCTGCTCGGTCTTCATCACGGCCGTACCGACCTGGACGTGCGTGATCGGCGCCTCCGCCTGGTGCTCGTAGTTGGTGTACCGGATCGGCCGCCCGGGCATCCGCGCGAAGAAGGCCTCCCGGGCCGCCTTCGCCATGCCGACCAGGATTCCGACCGTCGCCGCGGACCCGGCCAGGATGGTCGGGCTACGCCAGATCGGTGAGTCGGCGTTCAACTGCGAGAGGCCGTTCGGCCGGATCGCCGCTTCCATGGGGATGATGTGGGTGTCCGGAACGAACACCTCCTTCGCCACCGTGGTGACGCTCCCGCTGGCGCTCATGCCCGACGTGTACCAGTCGTCCACGATCTCCAGACTCGACATCGGTACCGCCACGATGACTGGCTGCGGCGGTGCGTCCGGCCGCAACAGGATCGTGGCGAGCTCCTGCCAGTTGGCGTGCCAGGCACCGCTGACGAAATGCCACGAGCCGTTGAGTACGACGCCACCGTCCACCGGTACCGCCGTCCCGCTCGGACTGACCGCACCGCAGACCCGCGCGTCGGGGTTCGAGAACACCTCGTCCTGAGCCTCGTCCGGGAACAGACCGACGATCCACGACGCGATCCAGTACGTCGAAACCGTCCACGCCAGCGCGCCGTCGGCGCGGCCGAGTTCGATGGCTACGTCCACCAGCGTCCGGGTGTTGCATTCCACGCCACCGTAGCGGAACGGCTTGCGGAGTCGGAAGATACCCGCCTCGGCGAGGGCCTCGATGGAGTCTTCGTGGATGCGCCGGTGCTCCTCTGACCACGCTGCCTTCTCCCGGAGAGTTGGCACCAGCTCCGACAGGGAACTCCTCAGGTGGTCAAGTGTTGGTGCATATTTCGGAATTTCGGTGATCGACACGTCACCCTCCTCAGCAACAGGCTGTATGCATTGACCATCACAGAGGTAGCCGGACCGCGCTTCTTCCGGATTGCCGGCAGGTTGGCGGCGTTTTTGGGCGCCGAACCGCGCGGACTGCCTCGCTGGCAGACCGCACGGTTAATGGACGCAGGTCAGTCCTGCCGGGTCAGCATGAGAATCGGAATTTTCCGCGTCACTCTGGCCTGGAATCCCGCAATTTCCGGACGCTCCGCGATCGCCTTTGACAACAACTCGGCGCGGGCGTCGTCGTCTACTTCCTCCGCCACGACCGTGAACGTCTCGGTCCCCAGTTCGATGGTGATCCTGGGATGGGCCTTCAGGTTGTAGTACCAGTCCGGGTGCCTGGGCGAGCCACCATTGGAGGCGATGATCGCGAAGCGACCATCGCCTTGCGGGAAGCAACCCACCGGCGTGATGCGTTCGATGCCGGACCTGGCGCCGATCTGATGCAGGAGAATTATCGTGGCGTCCGCCAATGCCCCGCCGACCCGTCCCCCGTTCGCCCGGAACTCCCTGATGACCCCGGCATTCCAGCTATTGGCCCCACTCGGCGCCGAGTTCGCCATGATCTCCTCCAAACGCGCAGACGCCACAGGCTCTCAGGCACCGTCCGGGCGGTGCCGGGTCACTGCTGCGCCTGCCGACGCACGATAGGCGTGAGCCAGGACATCTGCTCAGGGGCGGCCTCGCGGGCGAGGTCCTCTTCGGCCTTCGGCGCGTTGTTCTCGAAGTCGATCAGCTTGACCCAGTCGGGGGTCACGGTGATCACCGCCATCTGCGAGTACAGCGCGGGAAGGCCGCCCACCCAGGCATCCCAGTACTCGTCAGGGGTACGCCGCCGGGCGGCCTTCAGGAACACGTCCGGTACGCCGTCGACGATCTCGACCGACGCCGAGCCCCGCAGCAGGAGCATCCGGGGCGGCATGGGCTCGGAGTCGATGGTGATCGCGACGCGGGGGTTGGCGCGCAGCGCCGCCACCTTTGCCGACTTCGGCGCCGAGCACATGACCACCGCCGAACCGTTCCAGTGGTAGTTGACGGGTACGACGCGCGGGGTGCCGTCCAGAGCGGTGTACGCCACCCGCGCGGGGATGCGGGACGCGATGAGCTCCTGCGCGTACGGGCGGCTCAGCACGTCCGTGATCTGGTCGGTGTCAATAGCGACAGTCATGGCATTCAGCTCTTTCCGGAGATGACGTCGGCCTGCGATCGGGGTACCGCCCAGTATCGGCACATCACCGAACGCGGCGCTTTCTCGCTCTTGCCCTCTTGCCCTCTCGGCCGGACCAGGGGCGGGGTGTCAGTCCTCGGGGCGTACCCACGGTCCGTGGCGCATAGCGCGCCGCCGGTTGGGTATGTGCATGTCACAGACTCGCGCTGAGGAGGCGTCATGGAAAGCCGAGCCAAGGCGTTCGGGCACGCCATCCACCCGATGTTGATCGTCTTCCCGCTGGGGCTGCTGGCTACCGCCGTGGTCTTTGACATCCTGTGGTTGATCACGCACCGGGCGGGCTTCCCGGTCGCCGCCTCGTACGCGATCGCGGCGGGTGTCATCGGTGGTCTGCTGGCGGCGGTGTTCGGGCTGATCGACTGGTTGGCGATCCCCACCGGTACCCGGGCCAAGCAGGTCGGGTTGCTGCACGGCGGCGGCAACGTGGTCGTGACCGTGTTGTTCGCGGTCAGCTGGTTGCTGCGGTCGGCCGCCGGCAACGGGTGGCGGCCCAGCGTTCTCGCGCTGGTGTGCAGCTTCGCCG
>VAXX01000285.1 GCA_005885115.1 Actinomycetota bacterium
TGATCGAAGTGCCCCGCGCGGCCCTGACCGCCGGGCAGATCGCCGAGGCCGCGCAGTTCTTCTCCTTCGGCACCAACGACCTGAGCCAGATGGGCTGGGGCTTCTCCCGCGACGACGTGGAAGGCTCGTTCTTCTCCAAGTACCTGGAGCTGGGCATCTTCGGGGTCTCGCCGTTCGAGTCGATCGACCGCGAGGGGATCGGCCGGCTGATCGACCTGGCCGTACGCGAGGGTCGCGCCGCCCGGCCCGACCTCAAGATCGGGGTCTGCGGGGAGCACGGCGGCGACCCCGACTCCGTGCACTTCTTCCACGAGGTGGGACTGGACTACGTGTCCTGCTCGCCGTTCCGGGTACCGGTGGCCCGGCTGGAGGCGGGCCGGGCCACGACCGGCCGTACCGACACCGGGTGAGCCTGCTCAACATGGCGTAACCTGGGCGGCACGTCGGGGTCGCGGGAGGTACACATGGGCAGCCGGTGGTCGCAGGTCGTCGTCGACGCGCTGGACCCGGTCCGGCTGGCCCACTGGTGGGCCGAGGTGCTGGGCTACCAGGTGCTGGCCGAGAAGCCCGACGAGGTGACCATCTCGGCCAGCCGGGGGGTCCAGCCCGAGCTGTGCTTCGTCGCGGTCCCCGATCCCAAGGACGCCAAGAACCGGCTGCACCTCGACCTGACCCCGGACGACCAGAACGCCGAGGTCGAGCGGCTGCTGGACATGGGCGCCCGGCATGTGGACATCGGGCAGAGCCGCAACGTGAGCTGGGTGGTGCTGGCCGATCCGGAGGGCAACGAGTTCTGCGTACTGGCCGCGTCGCCCGCGTAGCCTATGATCTCGCCCGATGCCTGACACGAATCGCGACGTCGCGCGTTATGTGGACGAGCCACCGAAGGACACCAGCGCCCTTCCCGGGCCGGACGAGCGCAACCCGTACGAGCACGACCGTGCGCGGGTGCTGCACTCGGCCGCGTTCCGGCGGCTGGCCGCGAAGACCCAGGTGCACACCGCCGGTACCGATGACTTCCTGCGCACCCGGCTGACCCACTCGCTTGAGGTGGCCCAGATCGCCCGCGAGATGGGCGCGCGGCTGGGCTGCGACCCGGACGTGGTGGACACCGCGGGGCTGGCCCACGACCTGGGCCATCCGCCGTTCGGGCACAACGGCGAGGACGTGCTCAACGGGCTGTGCGAGCAGGCCGGCGGCTTCGAGGGCAACGCGCAGACGCTGCGGGTACTGACCCGGCTGGAGGCCAAGGTGGTCGGCCCGGACGGCGCGTCGGTGGGCCTCAACCTCACCCGGGCGGCGCTGGACGCGTGCACGAAATATCCGTGGTTCCGCAGCGGGGGCCGGCGGAAGTTCGGGGTGTACGCCGACGACGCGCCCATCTACGAATGGTTCCGCGCCGGCGGAGAACCGGAACAGCGCTGCCTTGAGGCGCAGGTGATGGACTGGTCCGACGACGTCGCGTACTCGGTCCACGACGTGGAGGACGGCATCCACAGCCGATTCGTCGTGCTGGGCCTGCTGCGCGCCGACGCCGACGAGCGGACCGCGCTGTGCGCCGACGTCGCCGGCACGTACTCCACCGAGTCACCCTCGGATCTCGCGGCTGTCCTGGACGAGCTGCTCGAGGATCCGGTACTCGCGCCGCTGTTCAGCTACGACGGCACGTTCGGTTCACTGGTCGCGCTCAAGCAGGTGACCAGCGTGCTGACCGGCCGGCTGGTCGCCGCCGCCGTCGCGGCCACCCGGGCCAAGTTCGGCCCCGGGCCGCTGCGCCGCTACGCGGCGGACCTGGTGGTACCGCGCCGGACCCGCGCCGAGTGCGCGCTGCTGAAAGGCATCGCGCTGCGGTACGTGATGCGCCGCCGGGGTGCCGAGTCCTGGTACACCGAGCAGCAGGAGATCCTGACCGGCCTGGTACACGCGCTGTGCGAGCGGGCCCCCGACGGGCTGGACCCGGTGTTCGCCCCGCTGTGGCGGGCCGCCCCCGACGACGCGGCCCGGCTGCGCGTGGTCATCGACCAGGTGGCCAGCCTGACCGACCCCGGCGCGGTCGCCTGGTACCGGCGGTTGGTGGCGTAACGTTTCCTCCATGACCGTGTTCGCGATCGTGGGGGCGTCGCTGGCCGGCGCCAAGGCGGCGGAAAGCTTGCGGGACAACGGGTTCACCGGTCGGATCGTGCTGATCGGGGAGGAGACCGAACGGCCGTACGAGCGGCCGCCGCTGTCCAAGGGGTACCTGCTCGGAAAGGACCCGCGCGACAAGGCGTACGTCCACAGCGCGTCGTGGTACGGCGAGCACGACATCGAGCTGCTGCTCGGGGTCCGGGCGACCAACCTGGATACCTCGACGCACACGGTGACCCTCGACGGGTACGAGCCGCTGCGGTACGACAAGCTCCTGCTGGCCACCGGATCGCGGGTACGGCACCTGGACGTACCGGGTGCCGACCTGCTCAACGTGCGTACCCTGCGGACCTTCCCGGAAGCCGACGCGCTGGTCGAGGCGGCCGGCCGGGCCCGGCGGGTCGTCGTGGTGGGTGCGGGCTGGATCGGCCTGGAGACCGCCGCCGCCTTCCGTACCCACGGCGCCGAGGTCACCGTCGTGGAGGTGGACCGGGCGCCGCTGCGCCGGGTCCTCGGCGACGAGGTGGCCGCCGTGTTCGCCGCGCTGCACGAGGCGCACGGGGTGGCGTTCCGGTTCGGCACCGGGGTCGCCGAGTTCCGGGGTACCGCCGGAGCGCTGGAGTCGGTCGTCCTGACCGACGGCACCGTCCTGCCGGCCGACCTCGCCATCGTCGCCGTGGGCATCACCCCGGCCGTGGAACTGGCCGAGGCGGCCGGGCTGGCCGTGGACAACGGGATCGCGGTCGACGCGTCACTGCGTACCAGCGACCCCGACGTGTACGCCGCGGGTGACGCGGCCAGCTTCACCCATCCGTTGCTGGGTCGGCGGATCCGGGTCGAGCACTGGTCCAACGCCCTCAACGGCGGCAAGGCGGTCGCGCTCTCGATGCTGGGCCGGTCGCTGTCGTACGACCGGATTCCGTACTTCTTCACCGACCAGTACGACCTGGGCATGGAGTACGCCGGCTGGGTCGAGCCGGGCGGGTACGACCGGGTGGTGTTCCGCGGCGACCAGGCGGGCGGTGAGTTCATCGCCTTCTGGCTCAAGGACGACCGGGTGCTGGCCGGGATGAACGTCAACGTGTGGGACGTGCAGGACCAGATCCAGGCGTTGGTACGCGCCGGATTCGCCGGTACGCCGGTCGACGCCGCCACGCTCGCCGACCCTGCCGTACCGCTGTCCGACCTGACCCCGGCCGCACAGCCCGGGCAACCGGCGTAGCCCGTCGTGCTCCGCTGGCCCGTGGATCCCCTCGCGCGATCCACGGGCCGACGAGCGACCGTCCCGCCGTCAGTGGTTGCTGAGGAGGGCGAGGCGAATGACGAGTCCGATCACAAAGAGGCCGATGGTCAGGCCAAGGCCGACGTAGCCCAGCGTCGGGGAGCTGCCGTTCTTGCGCGCCTGGGTGATGGACAGGATCGAGAAGATCAGGCCACCGAGCGTGCACCAGCACAGGCAGATACCGATGATGCCGAGGACCTTGGAGCTGTCACTCGTGGCCGCGGGTTGCGTCATGTTCTCACCTTTCTCACAGTTTATTTTCAGCTTAGAGATCGTGACGCCCGCGCGTTGTCCCGTCAAGCAGGCCGGACGGGCAGGAGTACC
>VAXX01000286.1 GCA_005885115.1 Actinomycetota bacterium
AAAACGCTGCTGCGCCCCTGACCGACCCACCGAGGAGATCACCCGTGGAACTCAACCCCGTCCGCCCCACCGTCAAAACGCCCGCCGCAAACTTCACCGGCGACGTCTATCTAACCCCCATCTACAACGGCACCGAGCCGTCCCGGATGACCGTCGCGCTCGTGCGCTTCACCCCCGGCGCCCGTACCAACTGGCACCGCCACGCCGTCGGCCAGACCCTCCACATCACCGAAGGCATCGGCCTGGTCGGCACCCGCGACGGAACAGTCGTGCGGACCCGAGCCGGCGACACCGTCATCTGCCCACCCGACGAGGAACACTGGCACGGCGCCGCCGCCGACACGTTCATGAGCCACCTGGCCATGCTCGAAGCCCTCCCCGACGGCCAAGACCCCACCACCTGGCTCGAACCCGTCCCCCACGACCAGTACCACAAAGCCAACGAACAGTAGCCGCACACAGGGAGGACGCGATGGAAACGCGAATGCTCGGCCAGGGACTGCACGTCCGCGTCGAGATCATCGAGCGGTATGCCGGTGGCCCGCTCGGACACGGAGTACGCCCAGCCGCCGGCTTCACCGCGGGCCGTGACCGTCGGTACCGGCACAGTGTCGCCGGCGACCGCGGCGACCACCGCGTCCTTGGTGAAATCCGTGCCGTGCCGGCCGACCCGTAGCACCATCGGTTCCCCTGCTACCGTCAGCGCGTACGCCGTGGACCAGGCCCCGGCGGCCAGCGGTACCGGCGCACTCGCCTCCCGCAGCCTGGTCCGCGCGACGAGTGCAGCTACCTGATCGGGATGATCCACATCGTGAACGTATCCCGACGAGTTCACCTTCGCGAGCGAACATTCACAGTTGACCGCGCGAAAACGACTCGACACGCCGGCATCGCATACCGTGATGTCGAACAGATCCGCACACAGGCGGGCGGCTGTGGACGCGCGAGGTCGCTATCGTGCACGGCGTGAATTCCTCCGCACCGTCGGGGCACGTGCTCGCCGCGTTCGGCGCCACCGACCTTCCCGTCATTGAGCCTGGCGGGCAGGGACGCACTTGGCACGTCGGCGACTTGATCCTCAAGCCGTGTGACGATCCGGTGGAGGCGGCTTGGACGGCCGAGGTCATGTCCACGCTGGTGCCGTCGGTGCGGTTCCGGGTGGCCGCGCCCGTTGCCGCCGGCGACGGAGGTTGGGTCGTCTCGGGATGGCAGGCGTGGCAGGCGGTCACCGGCCAGCCGGACGTCACGCGCTGCGCCGAGGTGCTCGAGGTGGCCGACGCCTTCCATCAAGCCATCGCGAGACGGCCTCGTCCCGCGTTCCTGGACAGCCGCGACGACCCGTGGACCTACGGCGACCGGGTCGCCTGGGAGGAACTGCCGATCAACGGCCACGGCGTCATGGCCGACCTGCTGCAGCGGCTGGCGCGCGCCCGACACCCGGTCGACCTGCCCGCCCAGCCGGTGCACGGCGACCTGCTCGGCAACGTGCTGTTCGCCGAGGACCAGCCGCCGGCGGTCATCGACTGGCCCGTCTACTTCCGAGGCTGGAGGCAGATGCTCATCCGCGCCCTGATCTACCGCATCGCCACCAACGAAGGCTGCCGGCGACACGGCCGCCCAGTGCGAGAACGCGCCGAGGACTACCAGCCCGTCGTTGACCTGGTCCTGTCTCGCTCATCCTGACCACAACAAGGGTCCCGCATCGATACTGGTTGGACAGCGCCACTGCCGCTGATGGTTCTGACGGTCTGACGCGGTCCCACCCGGACGGCCTTAACTGGCCCTACCGCCGGGCCCGGGCGACCCGGCTTCTCGGTGACGCAGAGTGCAACGCGGCGTCAACGTGCCTTCGGATGTCAGGATGTTCCGAAGGCGCGATCAAGTCATTGCCGTTTCACGCTTGGTTGCTGTGGGCACATCGACATCGCATGTCAGGACGACCGGACGGTCGTTGACCCACTGCGGCCACCAAGCTGGTTCGGGAGCGGCGCCCGAACCAACCAGTCGACGGGCCGATCCAGTAGGACGAAGCGACCTCTCGCCAGGTGCGATCGTGAAGGACATCGTCACACGGTCGCCATCACCGGGATCCAGGGTGACGAGCCGCCGGACTGACCGCGCTGGGTACTATTTCGGCGATCGGACCGCCGGGCGGTAGGCCGCGACGCGCAATTGGGTGATGCGGTCCGGCCCGGGCAGCAACGCTGGATCCTCACCCGGCAGCAGCTTCGTGGACATGACTGCCTGGCTCACGGCCTCCAGCGCCGCAATCGACGTGGCCAGGTGTAGCACTGCCATGCGGCGTTCGGTCGGGTGCCAGAGCACCAGCATCCGCACCAGGCCGGGAACCGTGCGCAGCACCGGGGCGAGCCGCTGGGTACCGGCGAAGCGGGCGGCCTCGACTCGGGCCGGGCTCAGCGGCCCGTCGAACTCGCCGAGAAACGCCGCTGCCGGCTCCTCGCCGGCCGCGGATGCGGGCTCGTCGGCGTCCACCTCGTAGATCTCGTCCCGGGTCAGCTCAAACGGGCGCGGACCGCGGATCGCGACGGAGCGTTCCGACGCCAGCTCGGCGTCCTCGCGCGTCAGCCAGAGGCTCACCAGGGCGCCACTACCGTCGTCGCCGGCAAGCAGCGCCAGGCCGGCGAATCCCGGGTGCCCACTGACCATGTCCGCGATCGTCGGCGCGAGTTCCTCGTCGGTCGGCCGGGCCGCCACGGTCTGGAGTCGTGCGAACATCTGTCCACCTCCGGGTATTGGTTGGTACCGCGATCCTCGGCGGCGCATCGGCCCGAGACATCCGTGGAGGTACGCAGGTCAGGCACGTAGGCCGGCACGCAGCGTCCAGGCGGCCACCTGGGTACGGTTGGCCAGTCCGAGCTTGGTCAGCACGTTGCGCACGTGGGTCTCCACCGTCCGTTCGGACACCGCGAGGCGCTCGGCGATGACCCGGTTCGCGAGGCCGTCCGCGACCAGCAGCGCGACCTCGCGCTCCCGGGCCGTCAGCACGTCGGCGTCGGCGCCGCCCAGCTCGCGCAGCAGCGCGGTCGCGGCGGTCAGCGCCGGCACCATGCCGAGCCGGCGCGCCGTCCGTGCGGCCCGCTCGGCGAGCGCGGCGGCGCGATCGCGGTCACCGCGTCCGTTTCGGGACCGGCGGGCGCCGGCATGGGCGAGCTGCGCGAGGGCGAGCTCGGCCGGGGCGCCGACCCGCCGCTCCATCTCCTCCGCGGCCGTCAGATGGGCGATCGCAGCCTCGTGATCACTGCCGGCGGACGCGAGCACGCCGAGCGTGCGCGCGAACGCGCCCCGGTACCCGTAGCTCGAGGCCAGGTACAGCCCGGCGTAGGGCAGCAGGCGACGGTAGCTGGCCGACACGGTGTCCGCGTCGCCGAAGGCCACCGCCAGCTCCCCGGCGATCCCGATGATGGCCGGCCAGCGGACGTCCTCGGGCAGGTCGGACAGCGTCGGAACGAGCCGCGCGAACAGCACGCGGGCCGCGTCGGTTTGGCCGCTGGCGAACAGGTACTCGCCGGCGATGGCGAGCACGATCGGGCGGGGCTCGGCGTCGGCCGCGGCCGCGACGTCAAAGCCGACATCGCTGAACTGGCCGGTCTTGCGCCGGATGTCGAGCATGTACGCGATGTACTGGCCCTGCATCGACGGGTCGCCGCACCGCTCGGCGACCGCCTGCCCCTCCTCGACGAAGTGCTGTGCCTCAGCGAACCGGCCGGCGAGCATCGCGCGGGCGGCCCGCACGCGCAGCAGATGCCACCGGGCCACCGGCCAGCCCAGCCGCTCAGCGAGCGCGGCCAGCCCGGCGATCTCGCCGTCGACCTCGGCCACCGCACCCACACCGAGACACCCGTCGATGCGCCACAGGTGCGCCCACAACGGCGTCTCCGGCCGCTCGGGCACCGGACCGAGCCGGCGCAACAAGACGCCCATGTCCATCCGTTCGGCGGAGGACGACGGTCCACCGGCAAGCGTCTCCCGGGCGTGCAGCGCGTCCACCAGCGCGGTGCTGCCCCTGTCGCGATACGCCAGTGCCATCGCCCGTCGGCTCAGCGCCTGCGCCCGGCCGACAAGCCCGGGCGTGGTCACCGCGAGCTGCGCCAGCGCCATCGCGTGCTGCGCGAGCACCCGGGCATACGTCCCGGCGTCTGCGATAACGGAGTCTCCTGCACCGGTCTCTGCTGCACCGTCACTTGCGGTCTGGTCGCCAAGCGCCAGGCGGGCCCGGGAGCACAGGTCAGCAATGACGCGGTTCGGTTCCTCGCCGCCGATTCCGCGCACCACCAGCGCCGCCCGGGCCAGCAGGTCGGGCCGGCCCAGGCCGGTGGCCAGGTCCGAACCGGCGACGCAATGCCGCAACGCCTCGGCCACCCGCAGGTCCAGGTACTCCGCCTCGGCCAGCCCAAGAAGCAGGTCGGCGAGCTCGGCCGAGTCCAGCGCGGCGCCGGCGGCCAGCTCGATGGCCCGGCGGTACCAGTGCGCCGCGTCAGCGTGGTCGAGCGAGCGCAGCGCCGCGTCCACCGCGGCTCGGCAGGCGTCGACGGCGGTGCGGCAGGTGGAAGCATCCGTGGCGGCCCGGACCCGGTGCCGAGCCACGTCCGCGGCGTGGCCGGGAACCGGCAATCCAGCCAGCGCGTCGGCGACGAGCCGGTGCCAGCGGGTCCGGTCGGCCCGCGGCAGGTCGTCGTACGCGGCCTGGCGGACCAGTGCGTGGGTGAACCGCATCCGGTTCGGCGCGTCGGCGTCGTCGGCGAGGACTCCCGCCGCCACCGCCTCGGCGAGCCGGCCGCAGACCTCGTCCGGCTCGTACCCGGTCGCCGCGGCCAGCAGCGTGACGTCGAACTCCTCGCCGATCACGCTGCACGCGCCGAGCAGCCTGCGGCAGACCGCGCCGACGCCGGCCAACCGGGCACCGACGAGCGGGCGCAGCGAGTCCGGCAGGCCGCCGCTCGACGCACCGGTCGCGCGCACCATCTCCCGGACGAACAATGGATTGCCGCCGCTGCCCCGGTGCACCCGGCCGGGCAACGCCGGATCCAGCCGGCCGGTAGCGGTGGCCCGCATGTACTCGCCGACCTCGGCTGGCGTCAAGGGCGGCAGCCACAGCGTGCGCGCCGCCGGCAACCCAGGGATGGTGCCCAGGCGAGCCGCGTCCCGCGTCGCCGCCGCGACGACCAGCCGCGCGCCGGAAAGGTCGGCTCCGACGTGCCAGAGCAGCTGCACCGTAGCGTCGTCGGCCCATTGCAGGTCGTCGAGGGTGACGAGCAGGCCGGTCGCCGGCACGGCGGCCAGCAACGCGTTTGCCGCCCGCTCGATGGCGACGAACCGGGTCTGCGCCGGCGGCCCGGAACCGACCTCAAGCAGGTCGGCCGACAGGCCCAGGCCACGGCCCGCCGCGAATGCACGCAACCACGGCCAGAACGCCGGCGCGCCCTCGTCGGCCACGGCCCGGCCGGCCAGCACCGGCATGCCAGCCGACGCGGCCGTTCCGGCCAGCCACGACAGCATTGTCGTCTTGCCGATGCCCGCCTCGCCAGACAGCACCACCAGGGCGCCCTCGCCCGTCGCGGCACCGGCCACGACGCGCGCGAGCTCGCCGAACTCGTGGCTGCGACCGACCAGGTGCGGACCCATCCCCGCATTGTGCCGCGCGGCGAGCCGCGAGTCCCTGACCCAGCGCCGAAGCGCCGCAATGACCTGTGAGGGCTGGAACGCGGGGTCTGCCCGCTGACGAGCCCGCCGCTGACCACCCGGCCAGCGCACGCGAGCTGTTCGGCGAGTGCCGGCCGTCGACGCTGAACCCATGGCGGCAGTGTCCCCGTTGGCGGAAAACTCCCCTGCAAGCCGCCACCGCCCGGTACCCGACGGCGGTCGCCCTCGCCGCCCCAGCCGCCAACCCCGAGGTC
>VAXX01000287.1 GCA_005885115.1 Actinomycetota bacterium
GGTCTTGACCCGGTCCCGGACCAGCGCCTCGTCCCCGGGTACTCCGGCGTCGCGCAGGGCGTCCCGGGCGCCGGCGAGCCGTTCCCGCATGGTGTACACCGACAGCGAGTCCAGCAGGATGCCGATCCGGGTGTGCCCGTCGGCGAGCAGCCGGGCCACCCCGGAGCGGGCCCCGCCCCGGTTGTCCAGCAGTACGGTGTCGGCGGACAGGTCGCCGGGCGGACGGTCGAGGAACACCACCGCCATCCCCATCTCGACCTCTCGCCGCAGGTACGAGTGGTCCTCCCCGGCCGGTACGACGAGCAGGCCGTCCACCCGGCGCTGGCACAGCTCCAGGAGCAGGGTGCGTTCCCGGTCGGCGTCCTCCTCGGACGACGCGGTCATCAGCAGGGTCTTGTGGTCGGCGGCGATGTCGGCGGCGACGCTGGCGATGGCCGCGTAGAACGGGTTGGCGATCTCCTCGATGAGCAGCCCGATGGTCGCGTTGAGCCGCCCGGAGCGCAGGTTGCGGGCGATGTCGTTGCGCCGGAAGCCCAGCTCGGCGATGGCCGACAGGACCCGGTCCACGAGCGCCTGCGCGACCGCCGGCTCGTTGTTCACGACCCGGGAGACGGTCTTCAGGCTGACGCCCGCGTGCCGGGCCACGTCGACCATGGTCGGCCGGCGCGGGGTGGCGGGTCGCACGCTCGTACGCACCATGGCCGCCCCTCCGCCGAAGTGATCACACCCGGACCACCATACCGCCCGGTCTGTCGGCGATCTTGCCGCGAGGCGGAACTGAACGGTGCGTAGAGCGAACAATCTCAATGTATCGTGCCCGTACACCTGCGCCGATCCAGGAGGAAGTCATGAAACGCATGGTCATTGTGCTCGCGGGGGTGGTCGCGGCCGCCACGGCGAGCCTTGGCGTCACCGCCCAGGCGGCCACCACACACCGGTCCCCCACGGCGGGGCTGACCCGGTACAACGACACGTTCTCGGTCCAGCAGCCGTACAACCTCAAGGAGTCCGACCGGTTCTCCGTCGCCAACGGCGTGTACAGCGCCTGGATCCTCAAGGGCGACAAGCCGCTGAGCAGGGGCAGCCACACCGGGCCGCGGACCGAGATGCGCTGGGCGCAGAACTGGCGCTCGGGCGAGCACATGTTCGACGCGGACGTGCTGATCGACCCGGGTACCGAGGGCACCGCGATCATGCAGGTCAAGAGCAACAACAAGGGCGAGCCGATCTACCTGTTGGTCCAGCACGGCGACCTGTACCACGGCAGCAACGCCAAGATCGCCAGCAACGTGATCGGGCACTGGTTCCACCTGACCGTCGACTACAACCCCTCGGCCGGCGTTGCGCATGTCTGGATCGACAACCTCCTGATGTTCACCCGCAAAGTGTCCGGACAGGGTGCGCAGTACTACTTCAAGAACGGCGTCTACAACCTCAACGGCAAGCGCTCCGAGACGCACTGGAAGAACATCACGTTCTACCGGAAGTGACCCGCCGCGGCCAGCGCAGCTCGCCTGAGCCGCGCGGGATGAACCGGGTCATCAGCACCACCGAACGGGGCGGGGCGGGGTGGCCGTCGATGCGCGAGAACAGCAGTTGCGCGGCGGTCGCCCCGACCGTACCGGGGTCCTGGCTGACCACGGTGACCGCCGGGCTCAGCTTGTCGGCCAGCGGGAAGTCGTCGAAGCCGACCAGCGCCACCTGGGCGGTGGCGGTACCGAGGCCGTCGATCGCGCCCATGGTGATCAGGTCGTTGGCGCAGAACAGCGCGGTCGGTGGGTCGGACAGGGTCATCAGCTCGGCGGTCGCGGCGGCCGCCGAGGTCCGGCTGCGCAGGCCGTGGCGCACCAGGTCAGCCGACACGTCCAGGCCCGCCGCGTTGAACGCGTCGCGGTACCCGGCGTACCGCTCGCGCAGCGTCCAGATGTCGCGCTGGTCGCCGAGGTAGGCGACCCGGCGGTGGCCCTGGTCGAGCAGGTGGGTCACCGCCTGGCGGGCGCCGCCGCGGTTGTCCACGGTCACCGTGTCGACGTCCAGGCCGCGGGCCATCCGGTCGGCACAGACCAGGGGGGTACGCAGCCGGGCCAGCGCGTGCTGGTTGCCGGAGGTCGGTACCAGGATCAGCCCGTCCACCTGCCGGGCGGAGAACGCGGTCACCAGGTCGCGCTCCCGGCCCGGATCGTCGTTGGTGCTCCCGAGCAGCACCAGGTACCCCCGCCGGTACGCCTCGTCCTCGACGGCCCGCGCCATGATCGAGTAGAACGGGTTCGCCAGGTCGTCCACCACCAGCCCGATGGTCCGGCTGACCCGGTTCTTCTGGCGTAGATGCCGGGCGATGTCGTTGCGCTGGTACCCGAGTTCGGCGATCGCGCGCTCGACCCGGGCGGCGGTCTCCGCCGCCACTCCGCCCTCGCCGTTGACCACCCGGGAGACGGTCATCAGGCTCACCCCGGCGGCGGCGGCGACATCCCGCATCGTCGGACGAGCGGCCATGGCACCTCACCTGTCCGGGAACGTTACCGAAGATCCCCGATCCTCGCAGACCGGCGGGCATCTCGACAAGGATGCCGTCATGCAGGCGAGACAACGTTATCACAAATAGGCCACGATCCATTGACTCTACCCGGACCGCTGGGCAGAATCCCCGGTACCGATGTGAACGTTCGCAACCCACGAGGACGCCGATGCCCGAACCGTTGCTGCTCGCCCGCGGCCTCACCCGCCGGTACGGGCAGGTCTACGCGCTCCAGGGGGCGGACTTCAGTGCGTACCCGGGGGAGGTCGTCGCGCTGATCGGGGACAACGGGGCCGGCAAGAGCACCCTGGTCAAGGCCCTGTCCGGCGCGTTGCGCCCGGACGGCGGGGAGATCCGGCTGGAGGGCCGGCCGGTGCACTTCGACAGTCCGCTGGACGCCCAGCGGCTGGGCATCGAGACCGTGTACCAGGATCTCTCGCTCGCCCCGGACCTGGACGCCGCCGCCAACCTGCACCTGGGCCGGGAGCTGTTCCGGGGCGGCCTGCTGCGCCCGTTCCACGTCCTGGACCGCACGGCGATGCGCCGGTCCGCCCGTACCGCGTTCGGCGAACTCGGCGTGGAACTGCGGGACATCGGGGTACCGGTCGCCGCGCTCTCCGGCGGCCAGCGGCAGTCGGTGGCGGTGGCCCGGGCGGTCGCGTACGCCAGCAAGGTGATCTTCATGGACGAACCCACCGCCGCACTCGGCGTGGTACAGCGCGGCCGGGTCCTGGACACCGTGCGGCGGGTCCGGGACCGGGGCATCTCGGTCGTCCTGATCAGCCACAACATGCCGGAGGTACTGGCCGTGTCGGACCGGGTCGAGGTGCTGCGGCTGGGCCGCCGGGTCGCCACGTTCCAGACCGCGCAGACCTCGGTCGAGGAGCTGGTCGGCGCGATGACCGGAGCGCTGACCCGATGACCACCACCGAACCGGTCGTGCTGGACGCGGCCCAGGAGGAGACCGAGGGCGCGTGGGGCCGGCGGCTGCTGGCCGCCAACGGGCTGTGGACCTTCGCGATCCTGCTCGTCCTGGTGGCGTTCTTCAGTGTCGCGTCGCCGCCGGGTACGTTCCTGAGCCAGTACAACATCACCCAGATCGCCACCAACGCGGCCATCTACCTGGTCCTCGGGGTCGGGATGACGTACGTCATCATCACCGGCGGCATCGACCTGTCGATCGGCTCGGTGCTGATCCTGTCCGGCGTGCTCGGCGCCGAGTACGTGGTCCGTCACGGCGGGTACCGGGCCGCCTGGCCGGCGATCGTCGTCGGGATCCTGATCAGCCTCGGCACCGGCACGGTATGGGGGACGGTGCAGGGCGTACTGGTGGCGAAGGCGAAGGTACCCCCGTTCATCGTCACGCTCGGCGGCCTCGGTGCGGCGCTGGGCATCGCGCAGATCGTCACCACCGGCAACGACGTCGCGGGCGGCGCGCCCAACGCCCTGGTCGAGACGCTGGGCCTGGGCAAGCTGTTCGGGGTCGTGCCCTGGCTGGTCGTGGTCGCGATCGCCACAACGGCGCTGTTCGGCCTGGTCCTGGCGTACACCCGGTTCGGCCGGTACATCGCCGGCGTGATGTCGCTGGCGTTCTTCCACACCACCACGATCGCCGGCCACGGGTACGACAACCTCAACGTCATCACGGCCGTGGTGATGGGCGGTACCAGCCTGTTCGGTGGCCGGGGCTCGATCGTCGGCACCGTGATCGGCGTGTTCATCCCGGCCGTCCTGGGCAGCGGCCTGGTGATCCTCGGCGTGCAGACCTACTGGCAGAGCGTCGCCGTCGGGGCCGTCCTGGTGGCCGCGGTCTACGTCGACCAGCTACGTCGCCGCTCCCGCGAACGTGAATGACACCATAGGGAGGAGAGCACCATGGGCACCATGGGCAAGGCCATGAAGGTCGGGGTTCTGGCACTTCTGTTGCTGCCGGCGACCGCGTGCGGAAAGTCGGGCACCGGTACCGGCACCGGGAGCGGCTCGGGGAACCTGTCGGGCAAGACCGTCCAACTGATCGTGGGCGTCAAGGACGACCCGTTCTACATCACGATGACCTGCGGCGCGCAGGCCGAGGCGCAGAAGGAAGGCGTCAAGTTCAGCGCGAACGGCTCGGCGCAGTGGGACGTCTCGCAGCAGCGGCCGATCATCGACTCGGTCGCCGCGACCAAGCCGGCCGGCCTGCTGATCTCGCCGGTCGACACGGACGCGCTGACCCCGGACCTCAAGCAACTCCAGGACGGCGGTACCAAGGTGGTGCTCGTCGACACCACGGTCAGTGACAGTTCGATCGGGGTGTCCCGGATCTCCTCGGACAACGAGGCGGGCGGCAAGACCGCCGCCGACGCGCTGGCCAAGCAGATGGGCGACAAGGGCTCGGCCATCGTGATCAGCGTCAAGCCGGGGGTGTCGACCACGGACGCGCGGATCAAGGGCTTCCAGGACCAGATCAAGGCGGCCCACCCGAACATCACGCTGCTGCCGGTGCAGTACGACAACGACGATCCGGCCAAGGCAGCGCAGATCGTGCAGTCCACCGTCGCCGCGCACCCGGACCTCGCCGGGGTGTTCGCCGACAACGTCAAGACCGCCGAGGGCGTGGCCGCCGGCGTGAACCAGGCGGGCAAGAAGGGCGCCATCAAGATCTCCGCGTTCGACGCCGGTCCGACGCAGGTACAGGACCTGAAGAACGGGACGGTCCAGGTGCTCATCGCCCAGGACCCGGCCGCGATCGGGGTGCAGGGGGTACAGCAGGCGGTGGCGGCGATCCAGGGCAAGCCGGTACAGGCGAGCATCGGTACCACCCTGGTGGCGATCACCTCCGACAACATGAACGACCCCAACGTGAGCAAGTACTTCTACAAGGGCTCCTGCTGACCGGGCCGGAGCGCGTGGTGGAGGAGCCGCGGGGCGGGGCCGACCGGCCTCGCCCCGCGGTGGCCGTCGACATCGGCGCGACGAAGATCGCCACCGCGCTGATCGCCGGGGACGGGACGATCCTGTCCCGGGTACGGATGGACACCCGGACCGCCGCGCCGCGCATCGCCGAGGCGCTGTGCGAGCTGGTGGTACGGGCCGCGGAGCCGGTCGGGCTGGCCGGGGTAGCCGGCATCGGGGTCAGCTCGGCCGGCCCGCTGGACCTGGTCGCCGGGGCGGTGACCCCGGTCAACATCCCCGAGCTGCGGGGCGTGGCGTTCCTGCGGTCGCTGGCCGAGCTGGTACCCGGCCGGCCGACCCGGCTCACCGGGGACGGGCTGGCCGCCGCCGCCGGCGAGCACTGGACCGGCGCCGGGCAGGGCTGCGCCGACCTGCTCGCGATCGTGGTGTCCACCGGGGTCGGTGGGGGACTGGTACTCGGTGGCCGGCTGCACGGTGGCGCCTCGGGCAACGCCGGGCACGTCGGCCACGCCCCGGTGGTGGTGGACGGGGAACCGTGCCCCTGCGGCGGGCGGGGCTGCCCGGAGGCGTACGCGAGCGGGCCGTCCATGGTGCGCTTCGCCCGGCGTACCGGGTGGCGGCCCACCGGGCGCGGTGACGCGGTGGAGCTGGCGGCGGCGGCGCGCGGCGGGGACGGGTCCGCGGTCGAGGCGTTCGAGCGGGGCGGGCGGATCCTCGGCGCGATGATCGCCAACTGCGCGGCAACCTGCGACCTGCGCCGGGTCATCGTCGGCGGCGGGGTGGCCCAGGTGGGGGAGCTGCTCATGGCACCGCTGCGGCGATCCGTCGCCGAGCACGCCGTCCTGCCGTTCACGGCCGGCCTGGAGGTGGTACCGGCCCGGTTGGGTACCGACGCCAGCCTGGTCGGGGCGGCGGCGCTGATCCACCACGCGCAGCGGTACGCCGGGAACCAGCGGGTCGCCGCGACCGTGGTCGCCGGTTAACCGGTGACGTGGGCGGCGTCCAGCGCGGCCTGTAGGGACTCCCGGTAGCCGTCGCTGGTGACCGTGGCGCCGCTGACGGTGTCGACGTTCGCGCTCTGCGCGTCCAGCGTCTCCTGCTTGAGCCGGGGGACCGCGTACGCGTTGATCTCCTGGTCCCGCCGGTTCCCGTCCGGTACCTGGACCGTGGTCACCTCGACGCTCCGGCCGCCGGAGATGCGTACCCGATCGGTCGAACTCTCCCGCGACCCACTGTCCGGCAGGTAGCTGAAGACGCGCTTAGGCCAACCTGTGGATGAGCTGTGCCCGGCTCGGCCTGTGCCCGGCTCAGCCGTCCCGCTCGACCAGGCCGGTGGCCAGCGCGGTCAGCGCGGCGTAGGCGTCCTCGGTGGGGTCGGCGGCGCGTAGGCAGGTCAGGGCGGAGCGGCACTGCCGTTCGGCCTCGGCGCGCGCCCAGCGTCGCCCACCCGAGCGCTCGATCAGCACGGCCACCCGGAGCAGGTCCTCGTCGTCCAGCGGCTCCGGGCGCTGGTACAGCTCGGCCAGTTCGACACTGTCCGGGCCGCCGGCCTGCAGCGCGGCGACCACCGGCAGGGTCTTCTTCCCCGCCCGCAGGTCCGACAGCGGTGCCCGCCCGGTCGCCCGCGGGTTCCCCCAGATCCCGAGCAGGTCGTCGGTGAGCTGGTAGGCCATGCCCAGGTGCCAACCGAACCGGCTCAGCGCCCGGACCTGCGCGGTGAGCCCTTCGCCATACAGCGCGCCGAGCTCGCAGGCGCAGCGCAGCAGCGCGGCGGTCTTCCCGCCGGCCGCCGTGAGGCACTCGCCGACGGTCACCGCGCTGTGCTCCTCGTGCGCGATGTCCAGGCCCTGCCCGTCGACCATCTCGCGGATGGCCGCGCACAGGATCGACACCGCCGCCGGGCGGCCGGCGAGCAGTTCCATCCCGAGCGAGACGAGGGCGTTGCCGGCCAGGATCGCCTTGGGCATCCCGTACCGCCACCAGACCGTCTCGCGGTGCCGGCGCAGCAGCGCGCCGTCCATCACGTCGTCGTGCAGCAGCGCGTAGTTGTGCACCAGCTCGATGGCCACGGCGGCGTCGGCGGCCCGCTGCACCGGGCCCCCCACGGCGGCCGCGGACAGCAGGGTCAGGGTGGGCCGGATCAGCTTGCCGGTCGAGCCGGCCGCCTCGCCCGGTTCCTCGATCCAACCCAGGTGGTACCCGACCACCTCGCGGACCGAGTACGGCAGCCGGTCCACCGCATCGCGCAGCCGCGCTGCGACGACGTCCTGCACGAGGTCGGACACCCAGCCGGGCGCGGCCGGACGGGGGCTGCGCAGCGGGGTCAGCACCAGCGGTTCCTCCGTTCCAGGGCGTGCCGGTACCGACGGGTGGGGTACCGGCACCGGACGCGTTCCACCCGGCCGGCCGGCTCGGTCGGGGCAACCCGGCGCAGCCGGGCCGGACGGCACCGGGTACGCGCGCGGGCGGCCCCGGCGTAGCAGTCCCGGACCACCCGCAGCGCCCAGGCCATCCGGGCGGCGGCCCACTCGGGATGGTCGCCGAACTCCTGCGCCATCCGGGCCGCGCACCAGGCCGCCCCGTACCGGCGCAGCATGCCGGTCACCGACCGGCGTACCCGCTCGGGCGGCGGATGCTCGCTGGGTTGCAGGTCGCCGGCGAACAGCGCCTCCGCGCGTACCTCGTCGAGAGTGATCGACATAGGATCAGCCTCGCCGATCCGGACCACCGACCGCGACGGGAGAAGTACGCAGACGCCTACCGAACCGGTACTGCGGTGACCGCCGCCTCCTGTGCCGTGGCGTCGCGCTGGAGCCGGAAGGTCGCCGCGTACAGCAGGGCCGCGACGAGGAACCCGACCTCGAAGGTGACGTCGCCGAAGGCCGGCCAGTGCCTGGGTACCGGACCGACGTACCGCTGCTGGTTGGAGAACAGCCAGATGGACAGCACCATCCCGACCGCCATCGCGACGAACCCGCCCCACGGGTGGTGCGCCCGGTCGAACAGGAACCCGTCGACCCGCCGGCCCCGGCGCAGGTACCAGTCGACGAGGTAGACGGCGAGCCACGGCCCGACCCAGTACGAGATGACCAGCAGGAAGCTCTCGTACCGGTGCCCGGCGTCCTTGAGGCCGGACAGCGCGACCAGGAAACCGAAGGCGCCGAAGACGATCGCGACGATGGCGGATGTTCAGGACGTTGGCGCAGATCGCCCCCACCGCGATGGCCACCAGGGTCAGCTTGGCGACCGCTCCGGGCAGGTGGCTGGTGAACGCGGCGGTCGGGTTGGCGCCTGCCGGCGCGGCGATGGTGGCCGAGGCGGCGCCGACCACCTCGAGTACCACGCACGAGACGAAGACCCCGAGCCCGGACCACAGTGCGACGGCGCGCCGGTTCGTGTCCGGCCGTAGGTAGCGGGTGTAGTCGGTGGCGTACGGGTTCCAGCCGGCGGCGTACCCGAACGCGGCGCCCACGGTCAGCAGGAAGCCGCCCAGCCCGCCACCACCGGCGGCCGCGCCCGGCCGCGCCTTGGCCAGCGTCAGCACCGAGGCGAGCAGGAACGCGACGGCGAGCAGCGGGAAGGCGTACCGCTCGAAGGTGTGCACCAGGTTGTGGCCCATGAAGGCGATCAGCACCTGGGCCGCCACCACGATCACCAGCGACAGCGCGCTGGACATCCCGGTCAGCGTGGTCAGCGCGAGCGCGCCGCTGACGCTGTTGACCGCGAACCAGCCGATCCCCGCGACCACCGCGTTGAGCCCGGCGGGCAGCGCGTTGCCCCACCGGCCGAAGGCGATGCGGCTCAACACCATCTGCGGTACGCCGAACTCCGGCCCCCGCGCCGAGAGCACCCCGTGGGTCAGTGACCCCAGCGCCGTGCCCAGCACGATCGCGGCCACCGCCGCCCAGAAGCTCTGCTGGAAGAACAGGATGGAGATGACGCCGACGAAGACCGTGGCGAACTCCAGGTTCGGCGACATCCAGGTCCAGAACAGCTGGCCCGGCCGGCCGTGCCGCTCGTCCAGCGCGATGAACTCGGCGCCGCCCGGTTCGACGGCGACCACCTTCGTCCCGTACTGCCCTTCCCGGACCTCGGCCGGGATCTCCACGGTCGTCATGCGCGCGACGGTAGCCGGGTCCGGCGTCGGGCGCATCTCATCGATGTTTCTCACTGGTTGCGCCATGTCTCCCGATGTGATGGGAGACTGAACGGATGTACGACTTCGACGTACTCGTGGTCGGCTCGGGACCCGGCGGGCAGAAGGCGGCGATCGCGGCCGCGAAGCTCGACCGGCAGGTCGCCGTGGTGGAGCGCCGGCACATGATCGGCGGAGTCTGCATCAACACCGGCACCATCCCGTCCAAGACGCTGCGCGAGGCGGTGCTCTACCTGACCGGGCTCAACCAGCGGGAGATGTACGGGCAGAGCTACCGGGTCAAGGACGACATCACCATCGCCGACCTGACCGCGCGTACCCAGCACGTCGTCGGGCGCGAGATCGACGTGATCCGCAACCAGCTCGGCCGCAACCGGGTCCGCCTGCTCACCGGTACGGCGCGGTTCCAGGACCCGCATACGGTCATCGTCGACGACGGTACGGGCCACGAGGGCCGGTACACCGCGGAGAAGGTGATCGTCGCGGTCGGTACCCGCCCGGCCCGGCCGGGCACCGTGGACTTCGACGAGCAGACGATCATCGACTCCGACGGCATCCTGCAGATGGAGCAGGTACCGCACTCGATGGTCGTGGTCGGGGCCGGGGTGATCGGGATCGAGTACGCCTCGATGTTCGCCGCGCTCGGGGCCAAGGTGACCGTGGTCGAGCGGCGCGAGCGGATGCTGGAGTTCTGCGACCTGGAGATCGTCGAGGCGCTCAAGTACCACCTGCGCGACCTCGCGGTCACCTTCCGGTTCGGTGAGGCGGTCGCCTCGGTACAGCGGCATCCGCGGGGCGCGATCGCGGTGCTGGAGAGCGGCAAGCGGATCCCGGCGGACACGGTGATGTACTCGGCCGGCCGGCAGGGCACCGCCGACGTCCTGGAGCTGGAGAAGGCCGGACTGTCCGCCGACGACCGGGGCCGGATCGCCGTCAACGAGCACTACCAGACGGCGGTGCCGCACGTGTACGCGGTCGGCGACGTGATCGGGTTCCCGGCGCTGGCCTCGACCTCGATGGAGCAGGGGCGCCTGGCCGCGCACCACGCCTGCGACGAGCCCGCGCACGACCTGCACGCCATCCAGCCGATCGGGATCTACACGATCCCGGAGATCAGCTTCGTCGGGCGTACCGAGGACGAGCTGACCGAGCGCCGTACCCCGTTCGAGGTGGGCGTGTCCCGGTACCGGGAACTGGCCCGGGGGCAGATCATCGGCGACTCGTACGGGATGCTCAAACTGCTCGTGTCACCGGAGGACCGGACGCTG
>VAXX01000599.1 GCA_005885115.1 Actinomycetota bacterium
AAGCGACCGCGGCCGGGGTCCTGGCCGAGTCGGGTGGCCGGCTCCAGTTCCGGCACGACCTGATCCGGGAGGCCCTGTACGACGCGACCCCGGCCAGCGCCCGCGCGGCCCTGCACCGGCAGGTGGCCCGCGCCCTCGCCGACGCCGGCCTGCCCGTGGACCGGGTGGCCGGGCACCTGCTCGACGCCACCGACGCGATCGACGGCTGGGCCATCGACTGGCTGGCCGGGCACGCCGAGTCGCTGGCGTACCGGGCGCCCGCGCTGGCCGTCGAACTGCTGCCCGGCGCCGCCCGCCAGTGCGCCACGGAGGATCCGCGGCACGCCCGGATCCTGTCCGGCCAGGCCCGCGCGCTGTACCGGATGCAGCGCCTGCACGAGGCCGAAGCGGTGGCCCGGCACGCCCGTGCGGTGTTCACCGATCCGGCCGCGCTCGCCGAGATGGGCTGGATCCTCGCGCTCGTCCTGGGCAACCAGGGCCGGTACCCGGACGCACTGTCCATTGTGGACGAGTCGCTGGCGCTGGCCAACCTGCCGCCGCTTTGGCAGGTACGGCTGCGGGTCCTGCGGGCCCGGGCGCTGCCCGTCGTCGGCTGGCGGGAGGAGGGCAAGGCCGAGGCACTACGCGCGCTCGTCGACGGCGAGCGGCTCGGCGACCGGCTGACCGTCGCGTGGTCGCTGCAGATCCTGTACCTGCTGGCCGACCACGAGACCGGGCTGGACTACGTCGACCGGGCGTTGCAGGTGGTCGACGACCATCCCGAGACGGTGGACACCCGGATCGTGCTGCTGACCAACCGGGCGTACAACCTGGAGCAGTTGGGCCGGGCCGAGCAGGCCGAGGAGTCCATGCGCGAGGCGCTGATCATGGCCGAGCGGGCGGGTACCTGGCGGCTGCCCACGGTACGGGTGCAGATGGCGTTCCAGTACATCGATCGTGGACGATGGGACGACGCCTGGGCGGAGCTCGAACCGATGACCGGCGACCTCGGCGTCCTGGAACGGCTGATGCGCTACGGCGGGCTGGCGTTCATCGCCGCGCACCGGGACGACCGGGCGACCTGCGCCGAGTGGCTACGGATGGCCGAGTCGATGCCGACCCCGATCGGGTACATGCGGGGCAACGCCACCCTGCTGTACATGGCCCGCGCGGTCGACGCCGAGCAGCGGATCGGCGCGGCGGAGGCGGCGCGCGTCCTCGCCGATACCGTCGACATCGACGACGCCGACCTCTACGAGCGGTACCTGTGGCTGCCGGATCCGAACCGCTGCCCCGCTGGATCTCGGCCGCGCGCCGGGCCCGGGCCGTCCTCGACGGCGACGCCGCCACGTTGCTGGCCGTCGCGGACGAGCTGAGCGGCGCCGGTACGCCGCTGGGTCTGGCCCAGACGTACGAGGAGGCGGCCGTCCTGCTGGCCCAGGCGGGGGACGCCACCGGGGCGCGCGGGGCGCTGACCGACGCGGTGCGCGGGTACCTCGACCTGGGTGCCGCGTGGGACGTCCGCCGGGCCGACGCGCGACTGCGGGGGTACGGGGTGCGGCGTGGCCCGAGGACGATCCGGCGCCGGCCGACCAGCGGGTGGGAGGCGTTGACCCCGACGGAGGTACGGGTGGCGGCGCTGGTCGCCCAGGGCCGCTCCAACCCGGACATCGCGGCGGAGATGCTGCTGTCCCGAAGGACCGTGCAGACCCACGTCTCGAACATCCTGGCCAAGCTCGGGTACGGTTCGCGCATCGACGTCGCCCGGGAGTCCGCACGTCACCAGCGGCCGGCGAGCTAGCCCGGATTGTGGGACGGATGGCTAGGTTAGCCGTGGTTAGCCGTAGATTAGCCATGGCCTGACGGCTAATCTAGCCGTGATTAGCCGTCGATTAGCCGTCCACTTCCAGCACGAGGAGCCGACCGGTGAAGCTGCCGATGCCGCCGCCCCGGCTCGATACGATCATGCGCGACCTGCAGGGCCAGGGGCTGATGCGGTTCGCCGAGGTGGTCAACAAGCAGTCCGAGATCGAGGTGGCCTCCGCCCCGTACCTGCCCTGGGACCAGCTCCGCTACCGCAAGCCACCGGACGGGCTCAGCCACGAGGAGTGGTGGCTGATCACCAAGCTCGGCCGGCGCGGGCTGCAACGCCGGACGCCGCTGACCGACCCGGCCGGGCGACCGTTCACGTACGCCCTGACCGACGAGGCGCTCAAGGCGATCGAGGAGGTGAACCGGCACCTGAGCGGCCACATCGGGATGGCGGAGCGGGTCGCCAACTCGGCCAACCGGGACCGGTACCTGGTGAATTCGCTCATGGAGGAGGCGATCACCTCCAGCCAGCTCGAAGGCGCGCTGACCACCCAGCCGGTGGCCAAGGAGATGATCCGCACCGGGCGTCCCCCGTCTCGATCGAGCTGATCCAGGAGATCCACCGGATCGTCACCGACGGCACCCTGGACGACGCCTCGGCGGCCGGCCGGTTCCAGCGGCCCGACGAGCCCCGGGTGGTGGTCGGCGACCAGTACCACAACGTGTTCCACATCCCGCCGCCCGCGGCCGACCTGCCCGAGCGGCTCGCGCTGGTGTGCGACTTCGCCAACGGGGCGATCGGGGACACGTACATCCCGGGGGTGATCCGGGCGATCATCGTGCACTTCATGCTCGGGTATGAGCACCCGTTCGAGGACGGCAACGGACGTACCGCCCGGGCCCTTTTCTACTGGATCATGCTCAACGAGGACTACTGGCTCACCGAGTTCCTGTCCATCTCCCGGATCCTGAAGAACGCACCGAGCCGGTACGGCAACAGCTTCATCCACACCGAGCAGGACGACAACGACCTGACGTACTTCATCCTGTACCAGCTCACCGTGCTGCAACGGGCGATCCGCGAGCTCAACGCGTACCTGGAGCGCAAGGTCGCCGAGGTACGCGAGTTCCAGCAGGCCCTGCCCGCGGTGCCGGGCGAGTTCAACCACCGGCAGTTGGCACTGCTGCAACACGCGCTGCGCCACCCGGGCGCGCAGTACACCGTCCACTCGCACGGCACCAGTCACGAGGTGGTCCGGCAGACCGCCCGTCAGGACCTGTTCGACCTGGAACGACGGCAACTGCTGACCCGGCACCTACGTGGGCGTACCTTCGTCTGGTCCCCGGTCGCCGACCTCGTTGACAAACTCAAGGCGTGACAGGCGCTGGTACATCACGTGCAGGCCGACCAGCCCGTACCGGACATGGTTGAAGGCCTCCGGCACGGTCGTGAGGATCTCGAAGCCGAGGGCCTGCCAGAGGCGTACCGCCGAGGTGTTGGTCTCCACGACCGCGTTGAACTGCATGCCGTGGTAGCCGGCGGCGCGCGCCCACCCCACCACGTGCTCGCCCAGCGCCCGGCCCACCCCGTGGCCCTGGTACGCCGGGTCGACCATGAAGCTCGCGGTCGCGATGTGGGCGCCCCGCCCCGGGCGGTTCGGTCCCATCTTCGCCGAACCGACCACGGTGTCGCCCTCGGTGGCCACCACCGTCCGTCCCGGCGGCGGCTCCAGCCACAGGGGCCGGGCGGTCTCCTGGGTGAGCCCCTCGGGATAGGCGTACGTCTCCCCCGCCCCCACGATGGCCGCGAAGAACGGCCAGATCCGTGGCCAGTCCTCCGCGACGGCGACCCGGATGAGGCCCATCACTTCCACCGGAAATGGATGAACAGGCGGCCCCAGTTCTGGGAGTCCTTCTCGACCCGGTGGTACAGCGCCTTGATCTCCTTCTGGTCGAGGAACCGCAGGACCCGCTTCTTGAGCTGGCCCGACCCCTTCCCCGGGATGATCTCCACCAGGGTCGCCTTCTTGGCGATCGCCTCGTCGATGATGCCGCCCTTCCCGCGCCGGGCGGTATGCAATCGAGATCGACAGTACGCCCCGACCGCCTTGCGTCGCACCGGCTCGGGAGGGTCAGATAGAGCAATGCCGGCCATCGTGCTCTCAGGCGTCACCAAGGTGTACGAGAGCGGGGTGGCCGCCGTCCAGGGGATCGACCTGGAGGTCGCCGAGGGCGAGTTCGTCACGTTGCTGGGGCCGACCGGGTGCGGCAAGACGAGCGTGCTGCGCATCGTCGCCGGGCTGGAGGCGGCCACCGCCGGCTCGGTGCGCCTGGGCGACCGGGCGGCCGACGACATCCCGGCCCGCGAGCGGCGGATCGCCATGGTGTTCCAGGATTCCGCGCTGTACCCGCATCTGAGCGTGGCCGAGAACATCGCCTTCCCTCTGCGTACCGAGGCGTCGCCGGACGATACGACGGTGACCGCGCGGGTCGGCGAGGTGGCCCGGCTGGTGGGCGTGGAGGACCTGCTGCGGCGCAAGCCCGCGCAGTTGTCCGGCGGGCAGCGCCAGCGGGTGGCGATGGCCCGCGCGATCGTGCGGCGGCCGGTGGCGTTCCTGCTCGACGAGCCACTGTCCAATGTGGACGCAGCGCCGCGGGCCGAGCTGCGCACGCAGATCGTCAACGTCACGCGCGCGCTGCGGGTGGGCACGCTCTACGTCACGCACGACCAGACCGAAGCGATGACCATGGCGGACCGGATCGCGGTGATGCGCCAGGGCCGGATCGAACAGGTGGGTACGCCGAGCGAGATCTACGCCGATCCGCACCGGCTTTTCGTCGCGGCTTTCGTCGGTACGCCCCGGACCAGCCTGCTGCAGGCCGCGGTCTACGCCCAGGGTGGTACGGAGGCGGTGCTCGACCTGGGCGAGCAGGCGCTGAAGGTGCCGTGGTCGGATCCCCGGGCACAGGCGTTGGCCGCGCACCACACCGCGCGGATCACCGTCGGGATGCGGCCGGACGCCTTGCGCATCGTCGATACGCCGGCGGACGGGATGACGTTGCACGGCAAGGTGACCCATCTGGAGCACCTGGGCAACGAG
>VAXX01000288.1 GCA_005885115.1 Actinomycetota bacterium
GCGAAATCGGCTCCTTCCAGCCCGACCAGGAACCCGGCCCCCTCCCCTTCTGACCACGCCGGCCCGATTCGACGGGTACCGAGGCCCTCGGGTAATCTTCTCCTTCGGCCTCCAAGGCCGGAGCCTGACGATGCGTGATCATTCGCCGAAACACCTTGACCCCCGGGCGCCGCTGGTCCTCGATACCAGGGATCTGCCGCGCCGTCCCGGGTCGATGCGTGCCGTGGTACGGGTGGTCACCGCGCCGGCAGACCTCGGCCTGGAGCTGATCGGGGTGCCGGAAGGCGCCGATCTCTCGCTCGACCTCCGGATGGAGTCGGTCACCGAGGGCGTACTCGTCTCGGGTGACGTGTCCGGTCCGGTCGAGGGGGAGTGCGGGGTGCCCTGGGACGAGCTGCCGGCTGGCCACCGCCACGCCGCACTCGACCCGCGCTGGGCCGCCCTTGCCCAGCTCGCCGAGGAGACTCGGACCGGACCCGGTACCGCCCCCGGCGGTACCAGCGAAAAGGAGTAACAGCCGTGGCAGTTCCGAAGCGGCGGATGTCGCGCAGCAACACCCGGTCGCGCCGGGCCCAGTGGAAGGCCACCGTGGTCGCGACCGTCGCGTGCCCGCAGTGCAAGTCGGCGAAGCTACCGCACGCCGCGTGCACCGTGTGCGGCACGTACAACGGTCGCCAGGTCATCGAGGTCTGACCAGCGGATGCGGAGGTGACGGACTCCAACGGGCGTCCGGCGCGGCCGGAAACCATCCGGATCGCCGTCGACCTCCTCGGCGGGGACCACGCTCCCGCCGTCGTGGTTGACGGCGCTCTGCTGGCCAGCGGCGCCGACCCCGTACTCCAGCTGCATCTTGTCGGGCCACCGGAGGTGGCCGCGGCGGTCCTTGCCGCGTGCCCGCCGGCGGACCGGCGGCGCTTCACCGTGGAGCCGGTCGCGGCCGGCGTGGCGATGAGCGACGCGCCCAGCCGCGCCGTCCGGCACGACACGACGGTCCGCGCGGCGGTCGCGGCCGTGGCCGAGGGCCGCGCGGATGCGCTGGTATCGGCGGGGATGAGCGGCGCCGTCGTGACCGCGGCGGCGTTGGGGCTGGGCCGGACCCGGGGGGTACGCAAGCCGGCGCTCGCCGCGATCCTGCCCGCCCGGTCCGGTCCGGTGGTCCTGCTCGACGTGGGCGCCTCCCCGGAGGTGTCCACCGCGCTCCTGCTCCAGCACGCGACGCTCGGGCTCGGGTACGCCCGCCGGGCGCTCGGGATCCCGACTCCCCGGCTGGGCCTGCTGTCCATCGGTGCCGAGCCGGGCAAGGGCGACCGGGTACGCCGGGCGGCCGATGAGGCGCTGCGCTCGGCAGAGCCCGGCTATGTCGGGATGGTCGAGGGCGGCGAGGTACCCCTGGGCGGGACGGCCGACGTCGTCCTGACCGACGGCTTCACCGGAAACGTCCTGCTCAAGGGAATCGAGGGCGCGTTCGCGCTGGCCGGTGGGGTGGCGCCGCACCAGCGGGTACCCCGGGCCGCCGCCCTGCTCGGCGTCGGCGGCACGGTCGTCCTGTGCCACGGCGCGGCGGGCCCGGCCGACCTGGCCTCCGGAATCGCCCTCGCCGCCCGGCTGCACCAGAGCGCGCTGGTGGGGGTGTCCCGATGAAGGGCCGGCCCCCGGTGACGCATCTGGAAGCCGCGTTCGGCGTCGCCTTGGAGGGCGAGCTGCTGGAACGGGCGCTGACCCACCGCTCGTACGCGTACGAGCACGGCGGCCTGCCGACCAACGAGCGGCTGGAGTTCCTCGGCGACTCCGTGCTCGGCGTGGTGGTCACGACGGCGCTTTTCCACGCCCACCCCGACCTGCCCGAGGGACAGTTGGCGAAGCTGCGCGCGAGCGTGGTGAACATGCGCGCGCTGGCCGAGGTGGCCCGGCGCCTGAGTCCGTACGGCCTGGGCCCGTACCTGCTGCTCGGCAAGGGCGAGGAGACGACGGGCGGGCGGGACAAGGCGAGCATCCTCGCCGATACGCTGGAGGCCCTGCTCGGGGCGATCTACCTCGAGCACGGACTGGACGTGGCCAGCCGGGTGATCCGCCGGCTGTTCGACCCGCTGATGGCCGAGGCGGCCGGGCGGGGTGCCGCGCTGGACTGGAAGACCAGCCTCCAGGAGCTGACCGCGAGCCTGGGCCTGGGGGTCCCGGAGTACAAGGTCGAGGAGGCCGGACCGGACCACGCCAAGGTGTTCACGGCGTGGGCGGTGGTCGCCGGGGACCGGTACGGCGGCTCGGACGGGCGCAGCAAGAAGGAGGCCGAGCAGCGCGCGGCGGAGGCGGCGTGGCGGGAGCTCTCGTGACGGCCGTCGAGGAGGAGTCACAGGTGGAGCCGGCGCCACCGGCTCCGCGGTGGTCCTGGCTTTCCGAATTGGGTACGCCGTTGGCGGTCTTCGCCGCGAGCCGGGTGGCCCAACTGCTGGTGCTGGCCTGGCTCAACGGTACGGGCGGTCCCTCGATCGCCAGCAAGCTGCTGTCCTGGGACGGCGGCTGGTTCATCCGGGTCGCGATCGAGGGATATCCGCACGGGTACACGTACGACGGGTCGGGGCAGTTGGCCGCCAACGGGCTGGCCTTCTTCCCGGTGTATCCGCTGCTGATCCGGGGCGTACACCTGCTCGGCGTGGAACCGGGTACCGCCGCGTTGTTGATCTCCTGGCTCGCCGCGGCCGTCGCGGTGTGCCTGCTGTACCTGCTCGCCACCGACCTGTACGACCGCCGGGTCGCGCTGGCGCTGTCGATCCTGTTCGTGACCGCCCCGATGTCCATCGTGCTGTCGATGGCATATACGGAGTCGCTGTTCTGCGCGCTGGTGATCGGCATGTTCTACGCCGCGCGCCGCAACGCGTACCTGATCGCGGGGTTTCTCGGGTTCTTCGCCGGGCTGACCCGCCCGACGGGCCTGGCGGCCGCCCTCGGTCTGGTGGTCGCGGCGGGTCTGGCGATCCGGGCCCGTACCGCCGGCTGGCGGGCCGCCGTCGGCGCACTGATCGCCCTCGCCGGGGTGCCCAGCTACCTGCTGTGGGTGGGCCTGCGGGTCGGCGACATGAACGCCTGGTTCAGGATCCAGACGGCCGGCTGGGGTACCACGTTCGACTGGGGCAGCTCCACCTGGGACTTCCTGTACGTCGCCTTCCACCAGGGCGAACAGTGGGTACAGGTGAGCGTCGCCCTGATCATCGTGGTGGCCGTCGTGGCGGCCGTCCTCGCGGTCCGGCACACCTGGCCGCCGCTGGTCGTGTACGGCCTGCTCGCGCTGATCCTGGTGGTCGGGCAGGCGGGGTTCTTCCACTCCAAGCCGCGCCTGCTCTTTCCGGTGCTGATCACGTTGATCCCCGCCGCGCTGCTGGCCGGCCGGTCCCGGCCCCGGGCCGTGGCGCTGGGCCTGGCCGGGTACGCCGCCTTCGGCCTCTGGTACGGCGCCTACCTGGTCGCCGTATGGAGGTTCGCGATCTGACATGCCCGAGCTTCCCGAGGTCGAGACGGTACGCCAGGGCCTGGCCCGGTGGTTCGTCGGTCGTACCATCGCCACCGCCGAGGTACACCACCCCCGCGCGATCCGCCGGCACCTGCCCGGCGAGGGGCACTTCGCCGCCGTACTGGCCGAGCGGAAGATCCTGGACGTCCGCCGCCGCGGCAAGTACCTGTGGCTCCCGCTGGACTCCGGGGACGCGATCGTGGCCCACCTCGGAATGTCTGGACAGCTCCTCTGCCAGCCCGCCGAGGCCCCCGACGAGCTGCATCTGCGGGTACGTCTACGGTTCGCCGACGGCGACCCCGAACTGCGGTTCGTCGACCAACGTACCTTCGGCGGCCTGGCCGTCTCCGAGGGCGGCGCCGACCTGCCGGCCGAGATCGCACACATCGCCCGCGACCCGATCGACCCCGACTTCTCCGACGCCGGCTTCGTGGCCGCGCTGCGCGCGAAGCACACCGAGGTCAAGCGCGCCCTGCTGGACCAGACGCTGATCTCCGGCGTCGGCAACATCTACGCCGACGAGGCCCTCTGGCGGGCCCGCCTGCACGGTGCCCGCCTCACCGACGGGTTGACCAGGCCGGCCGCTCAGCGGCTGCTCGGGTACGTGCGGGAGGTCCTGACCGAGGCGATCGGCCACGGGGGTACCAGCTTCGACGCGCTGTATGTCAACGTCAACGGCGAGAGCGGCTACTTCGACCGGTCCCTCAACGTGTACGGCCGGGAGAGCGAACCCTGCCGCCGCTGCGGTACCCCGATCCGGCGCGAGCCCTTCATGAACCGCTCGTCCTACAGTTGCCCC
>VAXX01000432.1 GCA_005885115.1 Actinomycetota bacterium
TCCGCGGTACTGGACTCGGAGATCGCGAACTGCGAGCATCAACGCTCCCTGCCGTCAACCCGTAACCCGCCGGTAACCTGGCCGATGGATGTCGAGAGCGTGGGCGTGTGCGCCGGGTACCGCTAGCGGCAGGTGGAGGTACCACTCCGGAGGTATCCGAATGGAAATGGCTTTCCCGGTGGGCACCTGCCTACCATCCCGGGATGGCAGACGACGGGTGACGCACCTACCGGTGGGCGGAGGCGACGCCACGGCCGGTACGGTGGGGCGGCACGAACTAGCCACTGGCCCGGTTGGGCTGGGAAGGCGGGCGGTCCGGCGAGGATCTGGAGTCCGAAGACCGGCCTCGCGCCCAGTACACCCCAGCCTCTGGGGTGCCAAGCGCAGCGGGAGCCTGCATGCCCATCGACCTGTACGACGTCATCCACCGCCGCCGTGACGTGCGCGGCCAGTTCACCGGCGCGCCGATCCCGGACCAGACACTCGACCGCGTGCTCGCCGCCGCCCACGCCGCGCCCAGCGTCGGACTGTCCCAGCCGTGGGACTTCATCGTGGTCCGGGACCGGGCCATCCGGGAGGCGTTCCACCGCCACGTCCACCATGAGCGGGACGTGTTCGCCGCCACCCTCGACGTCGAAGCGACCGCCCGCTTCGATCGCATCAAGATCGACGGCGTGTTGGAGTCCACCCTGTCGGTCGTGGTCACCTACGACCCGCAGCGCGGCAGCCCGGCCGTGCTGGGCCGGCACGCGATCGCCGACGCCGGCCTGTACTCGGTGTGCCTGGCCATCGGAAACCTGTGGCTGGCCGCGACCGCCGAAGGGCTCGGTGTGGGCTGGGTGTCGTTCTACCGCGAACCTTTTCTGCAGGAACTGCTGGGCATCCCGGCCGGTATCCGCCCGGTGGCGTGGCTGTGTCTGGGGCCGGTCACCCATCTGGAACAGGTGCCGGACCTGGAACGCCACGGGTGGCGACAGCGCCGCCCGGTCGCCACGGCCATCCACACCGACCGGTGGGGCGTACCGCCACGGTGACTTGATAACCCCGGGGTTATAGCTAGTTGTCCGTCCGGTCGGTGGCGAGCAGCAGCAGGTACGTACTCACCCGCCGGGGCTTGACGGTGACGATCTCGTGGGCCAGCAGGACCCCGGTACGCGCGTCGAAGACCAGCAGCGACTGCTGCCCGTGCGCGGGATCCTCGTACGTGATGGCCACCCCCGGCCGACCGGCCCGGTCGGTCACCTGTCCCCGCCACCGGAAGCCCGGTACGTCGGCGAGGATGTCCAGGATCAGCGCGCGGGTCCGGGTCGGCACCACGTACTCCTGGTACACCGTGGTGACCTGCTTGGCGACCGCCCCGCCGCCGTACCGTACCGACAGCAGCGCGGCGAGGCCGGCGCGGTCGGTCGGCAGCGGCGGCGAGCTCTCGTACGGCGGCAGGGTCTGCTCGTGCGGCACGGCGCTGGGCCAGCTCGGTATCTGCCGTAGCCAGTGGTCGCGCGACTGGACATCGGGGAACTCCGGCGGCAGCGTGGTCACCCGGCTCCGGCCGGAACCGTCGGCGAGCTGCCAGCGCTCCTCCTCACTGGCGAAGCCCAGGACGTACCGGCCGCCGTCGTCGCTCATCAACGGGTCGCCCCAGGTCTTGACGTGGTGGTAGGCGTACCGGCCGGTGTGCTTGTCGGATGGCGCGTCGGCCAGGTGCGCGGCCATGGCCCGCAGGTGCTCGCCGGCCGCGGGCGGGTCCTGGTCGATCTGGTAGGCGATCGGCACCAGCACCAGCCCGCCGCCGGGCGGGCCGAGCACGCCGGGGCCGTGCCCCGTCGAGGCGGTGAACGGGTGCAGCACCGTGACCGCGCCCGCCGCCACCACCGCGGCGGCGCCGGCGACCAGGACCAACCGGCGCGGCGCGCGGCGGATCGGCGCGGCCGGCTCGGTGGCCTCGGCCCGCGCGATCAGGTCGACGGCCGACAGCCGGGGCGGCGGCGCGGCCGGGTCGATCGGGTCGGCCGCGCCGATGAGGGTCCGAATCTGGTGTGTACCAAGCATTTCTCGGCTCCCTTCAGGATCGGGTACGCGCGAGCGCCGCGACGAGCCGGCGACGTGCCCGGTGCAGCCGGACCGCGGCGGTGGCCCGGGTACAGCCGAGCACCACGGCGGCTTCGCTGACCGTCAACTCCTCCCAGCCGACCAGGCGCAGGATCTCCTGGTCGGGCTCGGACAGGCCGGCGAGGGCGGCCCGTACCTCGACCAGTCCCACGTCGGCCTCGGCGTCCACCGACGGCGGGTCGACCAGGTGCCCCAGGTCGGGTACGGGTACCGGCAGCGGAGCCGCCCGGCGGCTGTTGGCCAGCAGCCGCCGGGCGACCCCGTACAGCCACGGCAGGCTGTGCGCCGGCACGTCGGTACGCCGCCGCCAGGCGACGATGAACACCTCCTGGGCAAGCTCGGCGGCACCGTCGCCGTCGAGTCGCCGGCGCCGGCCGTAGTTCACGATCTGGCCGTAGTGGGTGTGGTAGATGGTGGTGAACCAGTCTTCGCCGCGCTCGTTCACACTCTTACCTGTGTCGGTACCCGGCCGTTGATTACCGGTGGATCAGGCGCGGCCGACGCGGTCCAGGATCCAGGCGAGCACGAAGGCCTCCTCGCGCCACACGTCGTATCGGCCGGACGGGCCGCTGTGCCCGGCGCCCATCTCGGTCTTGAGCAGGACCGGCGTCTCCGGCGAGACCGCGCGCAGCCGGGCCACCCACTTGGCCGGCTCGTGGTACAGCACCCGGGTGTCGTTGAGGCTGCTGACCGCGAGGATCGGCGGGTACGGGCTGGACGAGACGTTCTCGTACGGCGAGTACGACTTCATGTACGCGTAGACGTCCGGGTCTTCCAGCGGGTTGCCCCACTCCTCCCACTCCACCACCGTCAGCGGCATCGACGGGTCGAGGATCGTGGTCAGCGCGTCGACGAACGGCACCTCGGCGACGAAGCCGCCGAACGCGTGCGGGGCCAGGTTGGCGACCGCCCCGACGAGCAGGCCCCCGGCCGAGCCGCCGCGCGCGACCATCCGCTCCGGCGCCGACCAGCCGGTCTTGGCCAGGTGCGCGGCGCAGGCGACGAAGTCGGTGAAGGTGTTCTTCTTGGCCAGCAGCTTGCCGTTGTCGTACCAGGCCCGACCGAGTTCACCGCCGCCGCGTACATGCGCGACGGCGAAGACGACGCCTCTGTCCACAAGGGACAGTCGAGCGGTGGAGAACCACGGGTCGGTGGAGATCTCGTACGAGCCGTACCCGTACAGGACCAGCGGGGCCGAACCGTCCCGGACCAGTCCACGCGGGGCGACCAGCGAGATCGGCACCCGGGTACCGTCGTCGGCCAGGGCCCACTCGCGGTGCTGCTCGTACTGTCCGGGGTCGTAGCCGCCGAGCACCGGCCGGCGCTTGCGCAGCGTCAACGCCCCGGTCGCCAGGTCGCAGTCGTACACCGAGTCCGGGGTCACCAGCGACACGTAGTGCAGCCGGTACGAGTCGCTCTGGTACTCCGGGTTGGCGTCCGGCCCGACCGTGTAGAGCGGTTCGGGGAAGGCGATGTCGTACTCCGCCCCGCCGTCCAGCGGGATGACCCGCAGCCCGGTCAGCCCGTCCCGGCGCAGCGACACCACGAGGTACCGGCTGAACGCGTCGACGGCCATCAGCCGGGTACCGGGCACGTGCGGGATGATCGGCGTCCACGACCCCGGCGCGTCCACCGACGTGTACGCCAGCGCGAAGTCCTGCGCCTCGTCGTTGTGCAGGATCAGGAACCGGACCCAGGAGACCGACCTGTCGGTGCCGGTGCGCAAGGGCGGCTGGTGGTACTACAGCCGGATGGTCGAGGGGCAGCAGTACGGGATCCACTGCCGGGTCGCCGCCGATCCCGCGGTCACCGACCCACCGTCCACAGTGGACGGTACGGCGCCGCCGGGTGAGCAGATCCTGCTCGACGGCAACGAACTGGCGCGGGGGCACGAGTTCTTCGCCCTGGGTACGTTCGACATCTCGCCGGACGGGCGGTGGCTGGCGTACTCCACGGACTTCGCCGGGGACGAGCGGTTCACCCTGCGGATCAAGGACCTGGACACCGGCACGGTACTGCCCGACGAGATCCCCGATACCCACTACGGCAGCGCCTGGTCGCTGGACGCCTCGACGTTGTTCTACCTGACGGTGGACGACGCGTGGCGCCCGTACCGGGTCCACCGGCACGTCGTCGGGACCCCACCGGGCGCGGACGCCGTGGTGTACCAGGAGGACGACGAGCGGTTCTGGGTCGGCGTCGAGCTGACCCGCTCGGAGCGCTTCATCTTCATCGAGGCGGGCAGCAAGACCACCTCCGAG
>VAXX01000433.1 GCA_005885115.1 Actinomycetota bacterium
CTGCCAGTGTGGTGCGCTACCAGCTGCGCCACGGCCCCGCGTACCCGGACGGGCCGGGCACCCGCGCAATAGTACACATCCCACTCGGGCGAGTCACCTCGCCATACCCCTAGTTGAGCGTGGGATCCGGGGGGAAGACCGAGACGGCGGCGGTGATCCCGCCTTGGCGGCGCAGCACCATCGGCCACAGGTCGTCGGGGCGGTTGACGAAGGCGTCCCCGGGCAGCGCGTCGAACACGAACCACGAGCCGCCGTCGATCTCGCCCTCCAACTGGCCCGGGCCCCACCCGGCGTACCCGGCGAAGACCCGTACGGACAGCACAGCGTCCCGGAGCCGGTCCGGGTCGCCGGACAGGTCGACGGTGCCGACCGAGCCGGACACCCGGTTGAACCCGTTGATCCGGCGGACCCCGGTACGGGTACGGGCGAGGCAGATCGCCGCCTCCGGCTGTACCGGTCCGCCCTCGAAGACCACGGCCGGCTCGCCGGCCAGCGGTGCCCAGCCTTCCAGTACCTCGGAGACCGGTACCTCGGTGGCCCGGTTGAGGACCACACCGAGCGCGCCGCCTTCCTCGTGGGCGACCAGGAGTACCACGGTGCGTTCGAAGTTCGGATCCTTCAGCGACGGGGTCGCCACGAGAAGCCGCCCGGTCAGCGACTCCATCGCGCGCCCCCTGATCCTCGGTTCCGGCTGCATCGCTACCCGCGCCCACCGACAACAGCCGCACCGGGTACGCGAGGGGACAGGAGCGAGCAGAACGCCATGACCGCACCATAGCTTGCCTGTCCCGTCCCCGATATGGTCTCCCGGTGACCGTCCTCGCCGACCTCGCCGTCATCGGCGGCTCCGGACTGTATGCCCTGCTCAGCGACGCCGAGGAACATCAGCTCGACACGCCGTACGGCAAGCCGTCCGACCCGGTCACGGTGCCGACCGCCCACGACCGGCGGGTGGCGTTCCTCCCCCGGCACGGTCGGGACCACCGGTACCCGCCGCACCGGATCCCGTACCGGGCCAACGTCTGGGCGCTGCACCAGCTCGGGGTACGCCAGATCGTCGCCCCGTGCGCGGTCGGCGGGCTGCGGCCGGAGTTGGGCGCGGGCACGTTCGTCGTACCCGACCAGTTGATCGACCGGACCAGCGGCCGGGCGCAGACCTTCTACGACGATCGTGCCGTGCACGTGAACTTCGCCGATCCGTACTGCCCGCGCGGGCGTGAGGTGACGAAGAAGGCGGCCGCCGGCCGCAACATCGAGACCCACGACGGGACGATGGTGGTGGTCGAGGGGCCGCGCTTCTCGACGCGGGCGGAGTCGCGCTGGTACACGTTGATCGGCGGGTCGGTGGTCAACATGACCGGCCATCCGGAGGCGGTGCTGGCCCGGGAGCTGGCCATCTGCTACACGGCGATCGCGCTGGTCACCGACCTCGACGCGGGCGTGGAGGGCGATCACGGGGTCACCCAGGAGGAGGTGTTCCGGGTCTTCGGCGAGAACACCGAGCGCCTGCGCGGCCTGCTTTTCGACGTGCTGGCGGCGCTGCCGGAGGACCGCGACTGCGCCTGCGCGCGGGCACTGGACGACATCTAGACCGCCGGTAGGCGTACCAGAAAACGACAGCCACCCTCGACGTTGCTGACGCCGACCGCGCCACCGTGGGCATCGACCAGGCCGCGGACAATGGCCAGACCCAGACCCCCACCGGACCCGGGGGTACGGGCAGCCTCCCCCCGGTACGCGACGTCGAAGACCCTCGGCAGGTCGGCGTCGGGGATGCCGCCGCAGGAGTCGGTGACGGCGAGCCAGCCCTCGGTGCCGTCGCGTCCGCCGGTGACGGTGACCGTACCGTCCTCCGGGGTGTACCGGATCGCGTTGCGCAGCAGGTTGGCCAGGATCCGGGCGAGTTCCGGGGCGCTGCCCTCGACCACCGGCCAGCCGCTCTCCTCGGCGACCAGTTTGATGCCGCGGGTGGCGGCGACCGGCGCGGCCGAGGCCACGGCGTCGGACACCACGTCGCCCAGCGGTACCCGCTCCCTGGACAGCCGCAGCGCGCCCGCCGTGATCCGGGACAGCTCGAACAGGTCGTCCACCAGACCGGCCATCCGGTCGGTCTCGACCCGGATCCGGCGGTGGTACTCGGCGACCGTATCGGGGTCGACGACCACCCCGTCCTCCAGCGCCTCGGCCATGGCCCGCATCCCGGCCAGCGGCGTACGCAGGTCGTGCGACACCCACGCGACGAGGTCCCGCCGGTTGGCCTCGGCGGCCCGTTCCCGGGCCCGGGCCTCGTCGGCCCACATCGCCGCGGCGGCCAGCCGCCGACCCAGTAGCCAGCCGATCGCGAGACTGACCGCGCCGGACAGCCCGACGACGACGAACAGCACCCGGGTGTCGCGCTCGTCGATGAACATCGCCTGCGCCACGGCCACGATGCCGCCGAGCACGGTCAGCACGGAAACCGCGACGACGGCACAGATGTGCCAGATGATCGAGTTACGCATTGAGATACTCGTACCTGTACCCGACGCCCCACACGGTGACGATCCGGCGGGGTTCGGCGGGATCGACCTCGACCTTCTCACGTAACCGTCGTACGTGGACGGTGACCGTCGACTGGTCGCCGAACGTCCAGCCCCACACGGCTTCCAGGAGTTCGCCCCGTTTGAAGGCCCGTCCCGGGTGCCGCATCAGGTACACCAGCAGGTCGAACTCCCGTACCGTCAGAGCCAGTTCGGCGCCGTCGAGCCGGGCGATCCGCGGGGCCACGTCGACCACCAGCCCGCCATCGGTCAACGTCTCCGGTGCCGGAGTGGGCCGGGCCAGCGACCGGCGCAGTACGGACTGGACCCGCAGTACCAGCTCGCGCGGCGAGAACGGCTTGGTCAGGTAGTCGTCGGCGCCCAGCTCCAACCCGAGTACCCGGTCGGACTCCTCGCCGAGCGCGGTGAGCATGACGATCGGCAGCCCGGAGTCGGCGGTACGCAACCGCCGGCACACCTCCAGCCCGTTCAGTCCGGGCAGCATCAGGTCGAGCACCACGAGGTCGGGCCGGTCCCGTTCGTACGCGGTCAGCGCGCTCAGCCCGTCCGCGCACAGCGTCACCGCGTACCCGGCCCGCTCCAGGTACCGACGCACCACGTCGCTGACCGTCGGGTCGTCGTCGACGACCAGAACACGCTGCCCCACGTCACGAGCCTAGGCGGCGGTGTCCCGATCGCGGCGCCCCGTTAGGAAGCGGTAATACAGCGCACCCCGTTGACGGTGAAGCGCTTGGGCCTGGACTTGCCGCCGTGCGAGCCGGCGAACCCGATGCTCACCGACTTCCCCGGTACCAGCGACCGGTTGTAGACCAGGTCCTGCACCGTCACCGTGCGGTCCTGCTGCACCCATCGCCCCGCCCAGCCGAACCGTACGCTCTGCTCGGCGGGCAGGTCGAAGACCAGCGTCCAGCCGTCGATGGGCAGCGGCCCGGTGTTCTCGATCTTCAGCTCCGCGCCGAACTCCCCGCCGATGCTCCCGCTGATCTGGTAGCTCACGGTGCAGCCGATGGTCGGGCTGGGCGTGGGGCTCGGGGTCCGGGCCGGCATGCCGATCCCGGCCGGGTCGGCGCCGGCGCGCGAGTGCTGCCCGGCGAAGACCACTCCGGCGAGGAATGTCAACAGCAGCACGACCAGCCCGGAGAAGGCCCAGGGCCAGCGCCGCCGGGGGCGTGGCAGCCACGCCGGCGGCGGCGCCGTCGGGGCCATGACCCGGGTTCCGGTGGGTACGCGCACGGCAGCGGGTACGGGTGCGGCGGCGGCCGGGTACTCGCCGGCCAGCTCGCCCAGGCGCCGGGCGAGGACGGCACTGGCCGGCCGGGCCGCCGGATCGGCCGCGAGGCACGGCCGGATCACCGAGGCCAGCTCGGAGGGCAGCCGACCCAGATTCACCCGCTGCGGGACCTGTCCGGTGACGTGCCCGGTGACATGCCCGGTGACGCAGTGGTAGAGCAGGAGCCCGAGGGCGTACACGTCGGTCGCCGGCTGCGCCGGCCCACCGGCGCGCTGTTCCGGCGCCAGGTACGCCGGCGTACCCAGGACCTCCCGGTCCCGTTCCCCGGCCGCGGCGGCGATCCCGAAGTCGACCACCTTGACCCCGGTACGGGAGAGCATCACGTTGGCCGGGGTGACGTCCCGGTGCACGATGCCGTGGGCGTGGGCGGCGGCGAGCGCGGCGGCCACCTGGGCCGCGATCCGGGTGGCCGAGCGCCACGGGAGCGGACCGGCGGCCAGCCGCTGGGCGAGGGACTGGCCGTCGATGAGCTCCATCACCACGTACGGGGTGCCGTCCTCGGCTTCTCCGTAGTCGTACACATTGGTGATGTTCGGGTGGGACAGGCGCGCGACAGCGCGCGCCTCACGGCGTACCCGTCCCCGGAAGTCCTCGTCCGTGGTCCACTGCGCGGCCAGCAGTTTGACGGCGACCGGGCGGCCGAGCA
>VAXX01000434.1:0-8089 GCA_005885115.1 Actinomycetota bacterium
GCTCCCTGGTGTTATCGGTGGGTGCGAACGCCCGGGTCTTGGGGGTGCTCAGGGCGTGGGCGAACCCGGCGACCGACAGCAGCGCGAGCAGCAGCGCCGCGAGGTAGGACACCAGGGCGGCCTGGCCGGCCTTGTCCCCGAACACGCTGAACCCGTACGAGGTCAGGAGCAACCCGCGCAGCGTCTCACCCTTGAACAGCGTCTCCCGCTGGGCGGTCACCGTGGCCAGCTGCTTCTGCAGATCGGCCAGGTTGGGGTCGTTGCTCTTCTGCGCCGCGGCCACCTGCGCCTGCAGAGCCGACTGCGGTACGCCCAGATCGGCGTAGGTCTTACCCCCGGCGATCGACTTGACGTGCAGCCCGATGAACTCGTTGGCGTAGCACTCGGCCTGCTTGCCGGTGGTCATGTTCTGGCCGGCGTACTGGACCAGGCAGGCCGAATTCTTCTCGTTGGCGGTCAGCTTGTCCACGGTGGCGAAGGTGATGTGCTGCTGGGAGAGCTGGTCGCCGACGTAGTTCTTCGCGAAGCTCGCGTTGCTGGTGAGGACGATCCCCACGATGAGCAGGAGGACGGCCAGCACCAGTCCACCCGCGCTGAACATGATGTCCAGGGTCCTGCGCTTCATGATCTTGCTCCTCGGGTAGCCCGTTGTCCGTTGATGCGCCCAGCATCGGCTCCCGGGCACCCCGGCAGCAGTGCAGGACTTCCCGAACACACAGGACCAAGGTCCCGGCCGGGTCGTTGGCGCATGTTGGCCAGGCCGCGCCGCACGTCCGGGCCGCCGCCCGGGAGCCGGACCGCTGACCTGCGCAGCCTCCACCGTTCGTCGCCACTGGGGGTCCGTTCGGCGCGCCCGGGATACCGGTTGGTGACAGCTCGGTATTTTCCCGGACCTGTCTCGTACCGGTCGGGCGCAGCCTGAGGCACCAGCCATGAGACCCAGCTCACCAGCCCCGGTCTCCAGTCACGAAAGGCGCACGCTGATGCCACAAGCCCTGCGGATCAAAACCCTCATCACCACGATGGCGCTGACCGTCGCCGGTGTCGTCGCGACAGCGGCGCCGGCGTACGCCACACCGGGCAACCTCGACTCGACGTTCGGGACCGGCGGTGTAGTCACCACCGACTTCGGGGCCAGCCCGTCCGAGCCGGAGATCGCCAACGACATGGCCATCCAGCCCGATGGGAAGATCGTCACGGCCGGTCGGGCCGGCGTCGACCAGACGCCCATCGGTGGCGACGGGGCCTTCGGGATCGCCCGGTACCTGCCCGACGGATCGCTCGACCCGACGTTCGGCACCGGTGGGCTGGTCAAGACCAAGTTCCAGGCGCCGCCGAACCGGGACATCGCCCGCGCGGTGGCGCTGCAGTCGGACGGGAAGATCGTGGTCGGCGGTACCTCCGGGGTGTTCGACACCCCCGCGAAACTCGCCATGGCCCGCTACAACACCGACGGCAGCCTGGATTCCTCGTTCGGCACCGGCGGCATGGTGCTGATGAACGTCTCCAACGGCCTGGGTGACGCCATCCGGGGCCTGGCCGTCCAGCCCGACGGCAAGATCCTCGGTGTGGGGGCCGCCGGCGGCGAGAACCTGCTGATCCGGTTCAACACCGACGGAAGCCTGGATTCCAGCTTCGGTAATGGCGGCACCTCGCAGCCGGTACTGGGCAGCAGTGGCCACCTGTTCGCCATGAAGCTGCTGTCCGACGGCACCTTCGTCGCCGCCGGTACCGGTACCACCGGCGCCAACCAGGGCGACTTCCTGGTGGCGCGGTTCACCAGCACCGGCGCCCTGGACAGCACCTTCGGTACCGGCGGGTTGACCATCACCCCCATCACCGCGCAGAACGACCTCGTCTTCGACATGGCGGTCGCCGGCAACGGACAGATCATCCTGGCCGGGGAGGCCAACTCCGGCGACGTCCTGGGGGTCACCGGTGACACCCACTTCGCGCTGGCCCGGTACAACGCCAACGGCTCCCTGGACACCAGCTTCGGTACCGCCGGCATCGTCGACGACAACCTCACCGTCAACCAGGACGAGGCCCGGGGCATCGTCCTGCAGTCCGATGGCAGGATCGTGGTCGTCGGTCCCCGGGACGGAAGCAACGTCCACGCGGACCCGACCACTGGCAGCATGGCCGTCGTCCGGTACAACGCCGACGGCAGCCGCGACACCACCTTCGGTACCGGGGGGCTGGCCACCACCATGGCGGGCGGCAGCGCGGCCGGCGCCCGCGACGTCGCGCTCGATTCGGCTGGCCGGATCGTCGTGTGCGGTGGGGCCGCGATGGCCGGTACCGGCGTGGACTTCGCCGTGGCCCGTTTCCAGCCCTGACCCGCTGGCGGTGCCCGGCCGGTGGTTCACGCCACCGACCGGGCACCGCCAGCCGTTCGCGTCAAGGGAGGGCCGGCCCCGGGGTGACCGGCGCGGCGGCGGTGGCCGGCCCGGTGCCGATCGCGTTGATCGCGGCCACACTGAAGGTGTACGTCTGGCCCGGCGTCAGGCCGCCGACGACCGTGAACGGGGTACGGGTCGAGTCCGCCCACAGCGCCATCCGCCCGGTGAACAGGACGGTGGGTACGCCGGGCGCGGTGATCTCGTACCCGAGGATCGGTGCCCCGCCGGTGTTCGCCGGCGGCCGCCAGCGCACCGACACGGCGCCGGTGCCAGTGCCGTTGCCGACGCGGACCGAGACGTTGGTCGGGGCGGCCGGCGCGGTGCCGGTGAGGGGGCCGGGCGTGACCGCCGCGGTGGGCAGCGACGCGGGGCTGTCACCGCGCGCGTTGTGCGCGGTCACGGTGAAGGTGTACGCCGTGCCGTCGGTCAGTCCGGGTACCACCGCGTAGAAGGTACGGGCGAAGTCGCCGGCCGAAATGGTGACCTGCTGACCGCCCGGTGAGGCGGTGACCGTGTACGCGGTGACCGGCGCGCCATTGTCCACAAAGGACGGTGCCCAGGCCACGTACGCCGACGCGTCGGCGGCGAAGGCGGCGAGCTGTCGCGGCGGCGATGACGTCCGCCGGTACGTCCTGCGGCCCGGTGATCAGGTGGTTGTCCGCCTCGACCACGCCCTTGTTGTTTCCCGCCGGGTCGCCCTGCATCCACCAGTTGTGTTCGATGTCGGTCGGGTCGTTGGTGCTTCCGTTGGCCGGTGGCGTGTAGTCGGCGTGCCGCGCACCCCAGTTGTCCTGCGTGTCGTAGAGGACGTTGCCGAGGATCGACTCGTACGTGCACCCGTTGTCGGTGTACACGCCGTGGCCGTGCCCGAGCTGGTCGTGGATCACGTTGCCGGTGACGTGTTCGCCGTCGGCCAGCGAGGTGCCGGTGATGCCCTGCGTGTAGATGCCACCGCCGTCGGAGAGCAGTTGCAGGTGGTCGAAGATGAGGTTGTCGGCCAACGTGTTGCCGTTGCTGTAGTTCGGCGTCGCCGGTTGGGCGATCTTGTCCGGCCACCCGCCCCACCCGATGGAGATCCCGGTGTACGCCGTGTGGTCGATCTGGTTGTGCGCGATGACGGTGTGTTCGGTGTACCCGACGTCGATGGCGACCCCGCCGTGATACTCCACCGGCAGCGCGTACAGGTGGTTGTCGGTGATCTGGTTGCCGCTGGTGTGTTGCGCGTCGGTGGCGGGCAACGGGAGGTCCACCCCGCCGAGCTCGATACCGTTGCCGGAGATGTCGGTGAACACCGACCCGGCGACCGTCGCGTCCTGGCTGCCGTCGCCGAGGTCGAGGCCGGCCGCGCCGAGGTGGACGAAGAACTGGCACAGCCCCTGGGTCGCGTACGCGCCGGTACCGGTCAACGAGTACGTCGCCTGGATCTCCGAGAGCCCTTCGGGAGTGCTCGGCCGCAGCCAGGTGGCGTACGCGAACCGCAGGCTCCGGAACGAGATGTCGTGTACCGGTGCCTCCGGCGTACCGTCGCCGGACACCAGCGTCTCCAGTCGCGGCGCCACGACGTCCAGGCGCCACAGCGGGTCGTCCGGGCGCGGGATGTAGTAGAGCCGGTGGGCCGCCTGGTCCAGGTACCACTGGCCGGGCTGGGTGAGCACCTCGAAGGCGTTCTCCACGTAGCTGGGTTGTTCGTGGTTGCCCAGCGTGGCCGGGCCGACGAGGTTGTACGTGCGCCCCGACCCGTCGGTACCCACGACCCGCCGGGTCGAGTTGTCCCAGCACGGCTGCGCCATCGTGATGGTGGTACCGGCGATGGACCCGATCGGGCAGCGCGGTTCGGTCCAGCCGCCCAGCCCGCCGGTGTGCAGCGACCAGTACCCGTCGCCGCCGGTGTAGCCGAACTCGATGTCCGAGGGGTTGCGCCAGCCCGCCATCGTGTCCGCCGACGCGACGTACCCGCTCGGGGTCGCGGTCAGCGTGACGGGCAGCGGACCACGAGCGCGCTGGGCCCGGATGCCCTCCACGTAGAGCTGGCGGGTCCGCAGGTCCGCCGGGACCGGGGCGGCCCACAGGTTCCGGGTGGGGTCGACGAGGGACCAACCGGTGATCCGGGTACCGCCGCTGATCGTCGCCGGCACCTGGGGGAGCAGCGAGGTCCAGACCACCCGGTGCCCGCCGGTACCGGAGTCCCGGGCGTCCAGGTGCAGCGGCTGCGTCAACGGGTACTCGCCGGGGAACAGCCGTACGGTGATGTCGCCGGTCATCCCCGGGACCAGTGCCCGGACCAGGTCACGTGCCCGCTCCAGGCTGCGTACCGGCTGCCACCAGGTACGCCCGCCGGCCCGGTCGTCGCCCCACGGGGCGAGGTACACCGATGTCGACGCCCCGTCCGCGTGTGCCGGTACCGGCGCGACCAGTGCGCCGAGAACCGTCACCGCGAGGACCGCGAGCGCGCGTGTGAAGATACTCCGCTTTGCCGCCATCACCGCTCCCCAGGACCCGGCGCCTGCGCTCCGGCCAGGCTAGCCGTACCGATCCAGAACGGTCAATGGTTCGATACCGGGCGGGTGGTGATTTCCCCTCTGTACCCCTAATGATTTATGTGTTTAAATCTATAAACAATCTTTACTGTAACGTCAGGGGGAGAGATGTCAGCGACTCTGCTGAAAAGAGCCGTCGTCAGCGCAGCCATCGCCCTTGTCGTGATCGCCGGGTGGACGGTGTCCAGCGGTTCCCCGGCGTCGGCGATCGTCGGCTCGACCACCACGGTCAGCGCCGGCCCCAGCTCGTTCCAACAGGCCACGCCCAGCGGCGGGCCGTCCCAGTACGACACGCCGTACGAGCGGTGTTCGCACGGGCAGGACCACGCCATCTCCGGTCCGAACCCGATTCTTGGCGAGCCGCTGACCACGTCGTTCACCTCGAACGTGCCCCTGACCCTGTTCGTGCAGGGCAGCGGCACCCAGTGGTGGGCCAGCCGGACGCTGACCTTCACCAACCGGTCCAGCACGCCACTGAACGTGGACTGCGCCGTCGTCATCCTCCGCGCGCCGTCGGGCGCCGGCAACCACCCGTACGCCAACGCGCAGCCGTACGGGCACCCGCAGAAGGACTACCTCGAGGTACCGCGCGGCGACGGCACGTCGTTCTACATCATCCGGCTCGGCTTCCACGACGTACCGCTCAACCAGCGGATCGCGTACCCGGGCAAGGCGTTCACCGTGCGCCTGGACGGACCGGACGGGCCGATCAGCCTGGACCAGACCCGCGACTCGGTCCGCTTCTACGCCGACCTGAACCTCTCGGCCAACACCTCGATGATCCTCAAGTACGGCACGAACCGCCTGCCCGACTGAGACCGCAGGTCGACCTATGCCACCTACGGCATAGGTCGACCTGCGGGATGCTACGTAGGTCAGGCCTGCCGTGCGGCCATGAACTGTTGCGCGAACGAGGAGTAGTTCTGCTCCAGCGCCTTGCCCGCGCCGCCCCGCCAGCTCTCCGCCATCGGCGCGGACATGTCGTCGGGGAAGATCTCCTCCTCGCCCTTCTCCAGGCCGTCGAACACGCCCTGCGCGACGGTCTCCGGAGCGGACTTCGCCATCGCGTCGAAGCCCTTGGTCATGTCGGTGTCCACGAGGCCGGTCATGACGGCGTGGACGCTGACGCCCCTACCGGCCAGGAGCGTACGCAGCGACTGCGTCAGGTTGAACGCCGCCGCCTTCGAGACCGAGTACGACGCGACCAGCGGGAACGGGGCGAAGGCGTTCACCGAGATGTTGTTGACGATGGCGCCCCCCGAGCTGACCAGCAGCGGGAGGAACGCGTGGACCATGTCGTACACGCCGAAGAAGTTCACGGCGAACATCTGGTCCAGGACGGCGCGGTCGCTCAGGTCGTCGAACGCGACGATGCCGGCGTTGTTGATCAGGATGTCGAGTTCGCCGACCTGCTTGACCGCCTGCTGAATCTGCTCGGAGTCGGTCACGTCCAGCGTCAGCGGCGTGACGCGCTCGTCCGGGTGGGTCAGGGGCTGACGGGTACCGAGATACACCCGCTTCGCGCCTCGCTTCAAGGCTTCCTCGACCAGGGCCCGGCCGATACCGCGGTTGGCTCCGGTGACGAGTACGGTCTTGCCAGCTGTCATTTCCTTCTCCGATTCGAGAGCTACGGGGTGACAGAGTTCGGCGAACTATGCCCGGTCAGGACGGAAGTTCGATGGACAGGCCATGCCGGAAGATGTTGCGCGGGTCGTACGCCTTCTTCACGGCCTGCAGGCGTGGGTAGTTGTCCTTGTAGTACAGGTCGTGCCAGGTCGCGGTGGACTGGTTCCACACCGGATCCCGGGTGTCCACGTCCGCGTAGTTGATGTAGCAGCCGTCGGTCACGTCGTTCGGCACCGGCATGCCGCCGGTCTCCGAGAACGTCTCCTGGTAGCTCTGCCGGGCCCAGCCGATGTAGAGCGCGTCGTCGGCCGGGTCGGGCCACTGGACCGACCAGAGCAGCTTGAGAGCCGCCTGGCGGTGCGGCATGGCGGTGTCCGACGGGGCCACAGCGGCCGTCGCGCCCCCGTACGGGCTGATCACCAGGTTGATTTTCGGGTTGTTGATGTCGGCCCGGGTCAGTGCGTTGTACAGCCCGTTGAGCTGGGTCGGCGTGAAGGCGGACTTCATGTACGCCGACTTGTACTTGGCCCGCAGCGTCACGTCGTTGAGCAGCGCGTTGGTCGTACCGGTCTGCTCGGCGAACTGGAGCCACGGCTGCGGAACCTCGGCGACGAACGGCGTTGCGACCACGCCGTTGCGGATCGCGGCGAGGTAGTCGTCCAGCATGCTCTGCGCGTTGGACACGCTGGCGTCCACCGCGGACAGCAGCAGGAACTGACCGTTCGACTTGTGGAATGCCTGGATGAGACTCACCAGGTTGCGGGTGGGGCTGGTCGGCGAGGAGTTGGCCACGTGCCAGTTGGCGTAGTTCTGCACGATCCGGTTGAAGTCGGCCTGGGTCAGGTCGGCCCAGTTCCAGGCGACGAAGCTGGACAGCACCTTCTGCGGCGGCTTGGGCAGCAGGTTGCGCGGGTCGGTGCCGGTGGCGCCGGGGGAGCGGAAGAAGTACCGGGTCACGACGCCGAAGTTGCCGCCGCCACCACCGGTGTGTGCCCACCACAGCTCGCGGTTGGGGTCGGTCTTCTCCCGGGTGGCCACGATCGCCTTGGCCTTGCCGTACGCGTCCACAACGACGACCTCCACCGCGTACAGGTGGTCGATGATCAGACCGTTGCGGCGGACCAGCCAGCCCCAACCGCCGCCGGCGACGTGACCGCCGATGCCCACCGAGTAGCAGACACCGCCGGGCAGGATCACGCCCCAGGTCCGGTAGAGCTTCTTGTAGACATCCAGCAGGATCGCCCCGGGCTCGACCGCGATCGCGTTGAGTCCGGAGTGGTAGTAGATGCCTTTCATGTTGGTCAGGTCGATGATCGTCTTGACGTCGGCGTTGTAGGTGAAGTTCTCGAAGCAGTGTCCGCCGCTCCGGACGGTGAGCCGGCTTCCGCTGGTGACCGCGCTCTGCACGATCGGAGCGATCTGCGCCGGGTTATCCGGTACGTATACGGCGTTCGGGGTCGCGGTCCACCGGGTGTTCAGACCCATGATCAGGTCCGGGTACTGCTGATCGGCGGGGCCTACTCC
>VAXX01000434.1:8362-13132 GCA_005885115.1 Actinomycetota bacterium
CAGGGTGTACCCACGAGCGAAGCTCCTGGCCGCCGGCCGTCCTGACCGAGAACCCGGTGGCCAGGAGCTTCGTCGCGAATCTCGGGCAGCGGCCGACGTCAGGGTCGGTCGCCGCGTCGAGGGCGCAGGCTCACGCCTTGCCGTTGGCGATGAACTCCCGCAGACTGCTCTTGACGTAGTAGCCCCAGGCGTCCGAGCAACTGTCGTAGCACTCGATCGCGGGTACCAGACCCACGTGGGTGAAACGGACCTCCGTCTTGCCATCCTTCTCAGCGATGTCGAAGACGATGTCCGTACCTTTCCACTCGCTCTTGTCCTCAACGAAGTTGATCTCGGCCTCGGTCACGTGCCAGACGACCTTCTTGCCGGGAACCAGCTCCGTGATCTTCTGCGTGGACTTGTGCAGATTCTCGTACTGGTAGGTGAATTCGGCACCGAGCTCGTCGGTGCTGCCCTCGATCGCGCCGGTCCACCAGCCGCGGACGTTGTTGATCGCGTCGAAGACTTCCTCCGGGGCCTGGTCCACCTTGAAGGCGGTGGTGTAGTTCTGGCCGCTCATGATTCTCTCCAGGTTGTGGGAGCCGATTCGCCCGTCATGCTAACACGCGTACTTGCGTCATGCAAGTGCGCGATCTAAGGTTGATCCATGCGGAAACAGCGAGGCTCCACGGCTTGCCCGATCGTGTACTCGTTGGACATCTGGGGGGACCCCTGGAGTCTGGTGATTCTCCGTGACGTCCTCATCGACAACAAGCGGCACTACCGCGAATTCCTCGGCTCGCCCGAGCGAATCGCCACCAACGTTCTCAGCTCCCGCCTCCAATCCCTCGTCAAGGCCGGGCTATTGACCAAGACCGAAGGACCGAACCGCGCCCAGATCTCGTATCGACCGACCCGGAAGGCGCTGGACCTGCTCCCGGCGATCTTGGCGATCATGCACTGGGGGGTCAAGTACAACCCGAACACCGACATCAGCATCCCGCCGTTGCGGGAACTTGAGGAAAACGACGACAAATTGCGGGTACGTCTGTTGGCGCAGTTCCGCGACATCGCCGACTGAGTACCGGCACTCAGTCCTCGCGGGTCAGCAGGAACACCGGAAGCCGCCGCCCGGACTTGTTCTGGAACTCGTGCGGGCTGGGCGAGCCGGGGAACAGCGTCGACCAGACGTCTTCGCGCACGGTGTCGTCGAGGTCCTCGACGCGTACCGGGAACGTCCCGGTCCCGAACTCCACAGTGGTGCGGGAAAGCGCCCGGAGGTTGTGGCACCAGGCGGGCTCGACCGGTGAGCCGCCATTGGAGCCGGTGACCACGTAGCGGCGGCCGTCGCCCAGCGGAAAGCAGACCAGCGGCGTGACCCGTTCGACCCCGGTCCGTACGCCGACGTGGTGGACGAGAATGATCTGGGAGTCCGCCAGGGCGCCACCGACGCGTCCCTCGTTCGCGCGGAACTCCTCGATGACGTTGGCGTTGAAGGCGATGGCCTCGTCCCGAGGCAGGATTGGCATGATCTTCTCCAGCGAGCGGTGGACGATACAAGCCGTGCGGATAGCTCGGGCGCTCCGGTGCGGGTACGACCCTATATCGCGCACCGGTCGCGCGGAAGCGCGTCGACATACACCGCACGTCAGATCGCGTGTCAACCATGCCTGGCCTGGTCACCGGGCCGTTGGCGGATCAGTGGGTACCCGTCATCGGCGGGTGAATTGCGATTCCGACCGAAGTCACCCACTTAAACGACTTGTTCTGATCCGTACGGGTCCGCATGGTGACACGAATCTTCCCAGCCCCGGGCCACTCCGTTAGCATCGTTATGCAACGGGTCCAGGCACCAGGCAAACGGGGGAGCCTTGAACGACGTTGTGGAACGCGCCATTCGAAGTATGCAGGATCAGCTCAGCGAACCGGTAACCATCGACGACCTCGCCAGGACGGTCAATTTCAGCAAATTCCATTTCGCGAGGATCTTCCGCCGGGTCACCGGCATCTCACCCCGGCACTTCCTGTCGGCGATGCGAATGGAGGAGGCGAAACGCCTGCTCGTGACAACGTCGATGACGGTCGCGGAGATCAGCCATCGGGTCGGGTACACGAGTGTCGGCGCTTTCACCAGCCGATTCGGCGCCAACGTCGGATTGTCGCCGACGCTGTACCGGCGATTCAAGGGTCGGGCGCCGCACATCGGGGAGGACGACTCGTACGCGGGTGGCGAGTCGGCGACGGTCGACGTCGCGCTCTGCCCGCCGTGCGGTGCGCGTCTGGGCGTGACCTTTGTCGGCCTGTTCGCCAACCAGATCCTCGAGGGCCGTCCGGTGCGCTGCGGCATCGTTCGTCAGGCCGGCTCGTGCCGGCTGGAGAACGTACCGCTGGGTCGGTGGTATGTGCTCGCCGCCGCCATTGACGGCCAGCACGGGCCGGTGACCGATCCCGCCGAGCTGGCGGGTCGGCAGGAGTATGTCGCCGCCCATGGACCGTTCGACATCCGGTCGGCTGATTCGACACTCACCGCCACCGTGCGGCTGCGGCCGCGCCGACTCACCGATCCGCCGGTGATCCTGGCCCTGCTGGATACACCGCAGGGCGCGACGCGCTGAACTAGCGGTGGTAGGCGGTCGCGAAACTCTCCGCGATGCTTTGCCGCCACCGCTCGTACGACGGAAGGTTGGGGGCGGCCCGTTCGGGCACCGCTTCGTCCGTGACCCGGGCCGCCCCTTCCGCCGACATGCCGCAGAAGACCCGGGTGGCGGTTTCGGTGTGGGGTGGGACCAGGCCCGCACGTACCTGGGCCCGGGCCGCGAACGCCGAACCCTGCGCGAGGTTCGGCCGCCACCGCCCGGCCCGCTCCCGTAGCGTGCCCAGTTCCGTCTCGTCGGCACCGCCGGCGTACGTGGCGGCCAGGCCGACGCCGCTGTAGAGGTCGGACCGGCGCGTGGCGGGGAAGTCGTCGATCAGTTCGGACACCAGATGCGGGTCGGTGCCCGCGACATACCACAGCGCCCGACCGATGCCCTGGTCGACGGCGCGGGTCGCATACCACGCGTGCCGGCCGCCGGGCCAGGGCAACCGCGGCTGCTGATAGTGCTTCGTGACGTATTGGCGGGTGCGGAAGTATGCCTGGTGGAACCCGTACCCGTCGAGGACCAGCCAGCGCAGCAACGGATCGGGCGCGGGCAGTTTCGACCACCGGAACCGCGGCAGCCGGGAACCGTACGATGCGCCAGTCGCCGGGCAGCGGCAGACCGTCGAGGATGGCCAGACCCATCGCCGCACCCTCGTACGCGAACCCGCGGAACTGTTCCGGGACCTTCTCCAGCGACTCCTCGGCTTCGAGCGGGGAGCGCGCCTCGACCGCGTACACATATCCGGCGCGAAATGATCGGCCGACGGTCTCCAGCAATTCCTGTGCAGCGTCACTCTTTTTGTGGAATCCCCGGGCGCTCAGTCTTGTGGCTGACGCGCCCGGCACTAAGATACTGCGTCTAAGGGTACGCCGAGGACTGGGCACGCTCTCCCCCCGCGAAACTGGTCGACCGCCGGGCCGATCGACACCGGGTGAATCTTCTCAGCGTTTGCACTCGTTGTCTTCTTCGGCCTTGCTCAGTGCCCGAGATGCTTTATGCGGCACTTCCCCGCGTCGTATCCATACGTCGGATACAGGACTGGGCCGGTAATGGCGATAACGGTATCTCAGGCTGATTCGACCGCGCCGAGCGCCGCCATCCGGGCCGCCCGGGCACCGATCAGCGCCGCTGTCTGGTAACTGACCCAGGCGATCGCCTGGACGAGCGACTCGTCACCGAGCCGGCAGGCTTCCACCACGTCGGCGTCGACCTGGTACGAGGCGAACGCGGTGAGCAGGGCCAGGCGCCCGATCGCCCGGTCGCCGGCCGGGAGTACCCCGATCGCGTCCTCGCACCAGGCCCGGCTGAGCCCCATCGGCTCGCCGCGCCAGTCGGCGAGGCGGGCGACCACCAGCTCCCGTACCGCCGCCGGCAGGGCCTGGCCACCGGCGCGCTCGAACGCCGCCGACGCCCGGGCCACCGCGCCGGCCACCGCCGGATTTCCGTCGGCCCACCCGGCGTCCGGCGGCAGCGGTGCCGGCGCCAGCAACCCCAGCGCCTGGCCGGGCGTGGCCCGCTCCCGCAGGATCGGCCGCATGGCCCGGCTGATGCCCTGCTTGAGCCGGCGCCGCGCCGCGCCGCGCAGGCGCGCGGAGATCAGGTAGTTCGGCAGGAACACGTTGACGATCCGGTTCAGGTAGTGGAACGTCACGGCGACGCCGATCAGCTCGGCCGCCCGCGCCGCGTCGAACGGCGGGTCCCGCAGCGCCGGCTCGTCCACGAGGTGGCAGGTCCGGCCCCAGCGCGCCAATGCCCGGGTGTCCGCATCCAGCACGTCGTCGAGCTGGTCGCTGCCCAGCGCCTCGGCGTCGCGCTCGGAGGCCAGCTCGTACAGGCCCGTGGTATGGGTGTCGATGCAGTACGGGCAGACGTTGGCCACCGACACCGCCGCCGCCACGATCTCCTTGTCGCGCCTGGGCGCGGTACCGGCGGCGTGCAGGGTCTCGCGCATCAGCGCCCAGTACGCGGCGAGCACGTCGGGCGCGGGGGAGTGCAGGAGCACCGGCGGGATGACCATCCGGAGGTCCTGCTCCACCTGGTCGTACACGTCGGCGGTCACGGTACCCGGGGCCGGGTCGAACACCGGCTGCACGTACCTGAGCTGCCGGGCCGGCAGCTTCGCCAGCATCCGTCGAGTGGTCATGTCACC
>VAXX01000435.1 GCA_005885115.1 Actinomycetota bacterium
TGCGGGCTGGTGAAAGCCTGAACCAGCATCTGCCCCGAAACACTGATCTGGTACGTGCGGTAGACCGGCTTGTGTTGGGTGTAGTGCCCGCTGGGTCCGATCAGCGGTGCGGTGACCAGGTTCCCGCCGGACAGGGTGGCCGTGCCGGTGCTCCAGGTGCACGCGAACAGGCCCGGGTCACCTTCGCAGGTACCGGTGACCTGGAGGTTGCCGCTCGTTGGCGAGGTCGGCTGGAAGGTGACCTGACGCAGGCTGCCCAGCCCCGGGCTGGTCGTCGTGACCCAGGTACCCGCGAACGCCTGGATCCGGGTGTCGTAGCTGAACGTCGCCCAGCCGCTCGGGATACCCGGGGTGCCGTCGGGTGCGATGGCGGTGACCCGCCAGCGGCCCGGCTTGTCGCCGCCGAACCGGAACGTCGTACCGGTCGCACCGACCGTCGTGTCGGCCGCCGTACCCCAGGTGCCGTTCTGGTTGATCTCGGCCTGCATCCGGTACCTGGTCGCACCGGCGACCGCCTGCCAGCGGACCGCGGTATCGCGGGGGAGGTCGAACAGCACCGTACCGTCGGCCGGGCCGAGCAGGACCGGCGCGGGCAGGACGACCGGGTTGTACGGGCCGAAGGCGGCCGACACCGTGACGTCACCGGTCATCGTCACGGTGCAGGTCCGCACGGTACCCGCGCACGCGCCGCCCCACCCGGTCAGCGCGAACCCCGCCGTCGGTACGGCCGTCAACGTCACCGACTGTCCCGCCGCGGTCGTCGTCCCACACGACGGCGGACAGTTCACGCCGGTACCGGTCACCGTGCCGGCGCCGGACACCGTGACGGTCAGCCGGGCCTGTTTACCGGCGACCTGGATCCGTACCCACGCCGTGGCGGTACGCCCGTCCGGGAACCTGGCCTGGACACTGACCTGGTACGTCTGGGCCGCGTCCCAGTGGTGTGTCGTGGACGTACCCGGCGCGGTGTGCCCGTCGCCGAAGCTCCACTGCGCCGCGACGGGTGCGAGCGCGCCGGTACCCACCACCTTCAGGACCACGTCCTGGCCGGTCACCGGCGTCGTCGTGGACGTGACGATCTGCACCCCGTCGGTACCGCCGGGAGTCGGCGTACCGCTGGGGGTGTGGGGTGTCTGGGGTTGGGGTGGGGTCGGCGGGGTCGTCGGCCGGTCGCCCAACCCCTTGCCCGGATCCCTCGGGTCGTACTTGGCCACCGGCCGGATCCCGCCGTCCAGAGTCACCACCCCGGCGTGCTCGCTGTCGGGGTCGTTGAAGAACACCACCCCGTCGCGGGTGAGTAACTGGAACGGGGTGCGCGGACCGAGGACCCGCGGGCTGGCGAGGACCCGCGGCCCGGTCAGGTCGACGACCCACACCTGGCCGGTGGTGTAATCCGGGACGAACAGCCGGCCGCCGGTCTCCACCGGCGGGCCGAAGTCGTGGGTACCGGTCCCGAGCGGCAGGGCGGTCGCGCATCCGGTCGAGGTCAGGTCGCAGATGGCCAGCGTGCCGCGGGACGCGGCCAGGTACAGGCGGGCACCGTGGGCGGAACCGCTGACCGCGACGGTGTCACCGGGGCGCAGGTCCAGCCCGATGGTGGTACGCGGACTTCCGCTGCCCGGGTCGAACACCGTCGCGGTACGGGCGGTCAGGTCGACCACCACCGGGGCGCCGTCGGCCAGGACGAGTTGCCCGCCGGGATGCGCCACCCCCCGGCGGGTATGCGGCGTGCCGTGCTCGATCCAGATGAGGTCACCGGTTGCCGCGTCGAGTACCCACAGCCGGCCGGCGTCGTCGAGCGCGGCATCGGTGGCGTTGACCTGCACGGCGAGCGGGACGGTCCGACCGCGTACGACCAGCGTCGCCGGATCGGTCCCGGTACCGGGGTGGCCGGCGGACTCACCTGGAACGTCGCGCCGTCGATCCGGCGGACCGTGCCGTCGGTACCGTCGACGGCGTACGCGGTCGCCGACTGCTGTACCACGCCGAGCCGGTCGCCCGGATCGGCGACCCGTACCTGTGCGGCCACCTCCGCCGACGAGCCGTCGAGCAGGGTCAACTCACCGACCCCGGAGGAGGCCAGCCACGCCGAGCCGGACAGCAGGTGGGGACGTTCCGTCGGGTACCCGCCGTGGGCACCGGCCACGACCACACCCGCCGCCAGTACCACGACCGCGAGACCGGTCAGTCCGCCCCGTACCCGATCCCACCGCAGCCGCACCGTCGTATCCCCTTCGACGTCCTGATGTGCCGCAGCGTATCGACCGCGCGCCAACCCGGATACACCCCTGTCGTTGTTGACCGGTGGCGGGTGGGTGCGCAGACTGGGACCGCGGTGGAGGGAGGCCGGCGTGCACCCTGATTCCCTGTTCGGCGGCGAGGCGTTCGAACGCGGTGTCGACGAACGACGCCGGCTGGAGTACCAGTTCGAGCTGCTCCGCGAGGACTTCGACCTGTGGTTCGACGCGGCGCTGCGGCTGGCCGGCCTTCGGCTCGACCCCGCCGGGGCGACCTGGTCGGTGCTCGACGCCGGGTGCGGGGAGGGCCTGTTCACCCACGAGATCGCGCACCGGTACCCCCGGGCGCGGGTGGTCGGGTTCGACGTCGACGCGCGGGCGGTCGCGGTGGCCGAACAACGGTGCGCGCGGCAGCCGAACGTGGCGCTGTCGGTGCACGACGTCCGGCAGCCGATCCTCGGCAGTGTGCCGGCGGCCCACGGGTTCGACCTGGCGGTCCTCTGGCTGGTGCTGCCGTACCTGCCGGATCGTCGTACCGTCCTGGCCAACCTGGCCGCCACGCTCCGACCCGGCGGGGTGTTGCTGCTGGGCAACGTCCCCGATGAGGCGCTGCGGTTGGACCACCCGGCCGCCGCCGGCCTCATGGCGGCCGGCCGGCAGCTGGTCGAGCGCATGGGGTTGGGCGGCCTGCAGGACAGCCTGACCCCGCTGCTCGCGGAAGCGGGCTTCGAGGCCGTCACCACCCACGAGCTGCGGTACCCGATGGGCGGCGCCACCCGCAGCGGCCATCGTTGGTACGCCTACATGCTGACCGGCATGAGCGCCGCAAAGCCGGTCGTCGTCGACACGTTCGGGTTGATGGACGCGGCGGAGTACGACCGCCGGATCGACCAGTTGGCCGCCGAGTCCGTGCTCGACATCGCCGGTGACGTCCGGTTCCTCGTCACGCTCGCCCGGCGGGCAGGCTCGGGTACCGACGGCTGAGTCGGGACGCACGCGCGTCCGGTATAAGTAGTCGTCGCGTTGACGTACCCCGAGGAGCGAAATCACCGTGTATTCCACCCTTCCCGACATCCTGCTCACGGACGGCGTCCAGCAACAGCTCGCCGCCGACTGCCAGGCGCTGGTCGAGCAGGAGCTGTCCGCCAAGTCCGGGGTTGCGGCCGGCGCTCTCAAGCTCGCGTACAAGGCGGTCACCGCCTTCGCGCCGGGCTACTACCAGTCCACTGTGGAGAATCTGGTCCCGAAGTTGCTGGAGCGGCTCCAGCCGTTCTGGTCGGACTTTCACGCAGCCGGCGGCGGGCAGTTCGGCGACTACCTCGCCAAGCGCGGCGACGAGGTGTCCGAAGCCCTGCTCGGGGTGACCGACGACATGGCGCAGGGGTCGCCGCGCCCGGCGGTCGTCAAGGCGTACCAGGCGGTGCGCGGCGGCGCCGGCAAGCACATCGAGGCCGCCCTGCCGGCGGTCGGTGTGCTGGTGGAGAAGTACGCCGCCTGACGGCGGCCCCGGATGGTCCGGCTCCGGCCACCACGGCATCAGGTCAGGCGCCGTGGTGGCCGGAGCGCCCGTCGTTGACCTCGGCGTGCACCGTACAGGTCGGGTGGGTCACCGTACCCTTGACCGTCACCGGTACCCGCGCGGTGGCCGTCTGTCCCGGCGCGATCCGGTTGACCTGGCTCTGGCCCCAGCCGAGCGGGGTCGACCCGGTCACCACGGTGACCAGTACCCGGTACCCGTGCTCGACCCCGTCCCGGTTGGTGACCGCGTACCCGACCTGGGCGAGCCCGCCGGTGACCTCGCACGCGGTGACCGTCGCCGCGGAACCGCCCGGCGCCGGTCCGGTGCTGAGAACCAGCGCCACGGCGGTTCCGACCAGCAGCGCACCGGCGCCGGTCAACCCGACCGTCCAGTACCGGAACCGCCTGTCCGCCATGCTCAGCCGTGCCGGAACACGACGGTCGCGGCCAGCCATACGGTCAGGGCCGCCGAGCCGGTACCGGTCGCCGGCGAAGGCGTCGCACCCCGGTTCGCGGGCGCGTCCTGGACGAGCAGGTCCATGAAACCGTTCGGGGACAGGTTCGTCCGGACCGTACCGGCCGGGTCGGCCCGGAGCCCGTTGACGAACCCGGAGTCGGCGTAGAAGCCGATCGCCAGGTCGCCGTTCGCGGTCACCGGCGCCGTACGGCCGGACCCGACGGTGGCCGGGCCCGTGACGGTACCGGTCGCCCCGGCCACCCGGTCGACCGAGCCGCTCCCGGTCGCGGTGGACAGGCCGGAGTACTCCAGGGCGGCGATGCCGATGTCGGCGCTGCCGTTGGTCGTCGCGGTGATCGTGGGCGGGCTCCCGCCGGTGGCCACCAGTGCGGTCCAGACGGTGAGCTGGGTCCGGTCGGAGCCGACGACACTGGCCACCTTGGTGAAGGTGTCGCCGGCGTTGTCCGTCACCGCGTCGTCCGTCGGCGCCGACCCGCCCCAGGCGCTCACCTCCACCACGAGCCGGTTGCCCGCGTGGGTGGCCGCCGGGGTGGTGACCGCGACACTGGTCCGGCTGGAGGCGTACCCGGAGACCTGTTGGACGTACCCGACGCGCGGGGTGGGGCTCGGGGTGGTCACCGCCGTACGGGGCGAGGCCGGGCCCCGGCCGGCGTTGTTGGTGGCGCTGACCGTGAACGTGTACCCGGTGCCGTTGGCCAGCCCCTTGACGGTCGCCGAGGTGGCCGGCGGGGAGCCGGTGACGATGGTAGGCGGTTGGGGCGTGGTGCCGATGTACGGGGTGACCGTGTACGAGGTGATGACGGCACCCCCGTTGGCGGGCGCCGTCCAGTGCACGGTCGTCGCGGTGTTGCCCGGTTGCGAGGTGACCCCGCCGGGCGTACCCGGCGCCGACGGCGGCGCGACCGTACCCGACCTGAACAGCACCGTGCTCATCAACCATGTGGTGTTGGCGCCGGTGCCGGCGGTCGCCGCCAGTGCCGTCCCGCCGGCGGCGACCTGGTCCTCGCCGAGCAGGTCCATGGTGGCGTTGGCCGGGGTGTCGCCGCGTACCGCCCAGCGGGGGTCGCCGGTCACCGGGTGCCCGTACCCGGCGTCGGCGTAGAAGCCCAGCACCAGCTCGTTGCCGGTCGAGGTGCGGGCGGTGGCCGGGGAGCTGACCGTACCGGCCGCCCCGGTCGTACCGCTGCCCGACGCCTCGTGGTCGACCACGCTCGCGTCGGGCGTGGTGGCCAGGCCGCTGTACTCCAGCGCCAGGATCCCCAGGTTGGCCGACGTCGACGTGTGCGCGGTGATGACCGGGTTCTGCCCGGCGCCGGCGGTGACCGGCGCGGTCCACACCGACAACTCGGTGCCGTCATCGGCGACCGTGTGGGACACCTCCACGAACGGGTCCCCGGCCGCGTCGGAGACCCCGGTCGCGGTGGACTTCGCGGCGTTGTGCACGCCCACTTCGACGACGAGCCGGTCACCGGCGCGCAGCGCGGCCGGCATGGATACCCCGACACCGCTGGTGTTGGCCACGTGCGCGGCGTTCTGCTGGACGAACTGCGGCACCTGCGCCGCCGACGGGGTGACGGTGTTGGACGGCGCGGACGCCGGTGACGTACCGACCGCGTTGACGGCCTTGACGGTGAACGTGTACGCCGTGCCGTTGGCCAGGCCGGTGAGGGTCGCCCGGGTGGCCCGTACGACGAACGGGGTCTGCGGGACGCCGGCCGCGTACGGGGTGACCCGGTACGCGGTGATCCAGCTTCCACCGTCGGCCGGTGCCGTCCAGGCGACCGTGGCGCTGGCGTTGCCCGCGACCGCGGTTACCGCGGTCGGGGCGCCCGGCGCCGTGCGGGTACGGGCGAGCCGGATGATCGCGGCGGTCGACGGTACGCCCTTGTCGTTGACCAGGAACAGCATGTAGTACCCGGGCGGGGCCAGTTCGGCCTTGTCCGGTGCCGAGATGGTCAGGCCCGAGGCGCCCGCCGTGAACGACAGCGGGACGAAGTGCTGGTTCATGTCGAGCTGGTGGGTATCGGCACCGAGCGACACCAGGTTGACCGCCCGGATCGAGGCGGCGTCGGGCGTGGACACCGCGATCGAGCCGCCGTACGTGGTGCTCCCTGGCGCGCTGGTGAGGGTCGGCCGGGCACCGGCGGACAGGTACGGCGGCGAGTAGAACTGCGCCGAGTACTGGCCCGGACCGTTGAGCCCGAAGGTGTGCCCGCCGCCGCCGACCAGTACCCGGCCGTCGGGCATCAGCAGCGCCGTCGAGTGGTAGTTGCGGGCCGCGTTCATCGCGGCGACCGGCGTCCAGGCCCCGGTCGCCGGGTCCCAGATCTCGGCCGGCAGTACCCCGGTCGTGACGATGCTCTGGTCGGTGTTGTTCTCGCCGCCGACGGCGAGGACCGTACCGTCGGCGAGCATCGTCAGCGTGTGGTACACCCGGGCCTGGTTCATGGGCGCGATGTGCTGCCAGGTCGGAGTGGCCGCGGTCAGGTCGAGGGTGGCGGCCGTGCTGGCCGCCGGTCCCGCGCTGTTCACGTCCGCGCCGCCGCCGGTGTAGAGGATCTTCCCGGGCCGGTACATGACCGACGAGCCGTTGCGGACACCGCTGGCCCCGCCGACCGGGGTCCAGGTCCGGTTGACCGCGTCGAGCAGGAACGAGTTGTCCTCGCTGGGCCCGATGGTGAACACCTTGCCGCTGGGTACGAGGTAGCTGAACGGGTACTCCTCCTCGTGCACCTGCGGCGTGGAGACGCCGGTGAGCACGGTCCAGGCGTTGGTCCCCGGGTCGTACACCTCGGGGGTGTCCGCCCAGGTGTTCTGGTTGGTCGAGTTGCCGCTGACCGCGACGTACCGGCCGTCGGCCAGTTCGGTCAGCGACGGGTACCACCGCGGGGTGTGCATGTCGGCGACCCGGGTCCAGGTGTTGTTGGCCGGGTCGAAGATGCTGGTGTCGACGATGCCGATGTTGCCGGTGGTCAGTCCGCCCCAGCCGCCGACGACCAGCACCCGCCCGTCCGGCAGCGACGCCGCGCCGTCGCAGAAGATGCTGTCCGGTCCATTGATGGTGGCGAATGTCGAGGGCGACGCCGGGTCGCCGGTCACGGTCGGCTGCGGCTGCTGCCAGCCGTCCCAGGCGAGCACCTTGCCGGTGTAGAGCAGCGTGTCGGTGAGCGGTTCCATCGGCCAGTTCTGCAGCGCCGCCCACTGGCCGCCGGGCTGTGGCCCGGGGCTGACCGCGGGGGAGGCGGCCGAGGCGGGTCCGGTGCCGACCGCGTTGGTCGCGCTGACTGTGAAGGTGTACGCCGTGCCGTTGCGCAGGCCCGTGACGTTCGCACTGGTCCCGGTCACGGTGACCGGGGACTTCGCCGCCCCGTCCGCGTACGGGGTGACCGTGTACGCGGTGACCGGGCTCCCGCCGTCCGCTGGTGCCGTCCAGGTGAGCGTCGCGCTCGCGTTGCCCGCCGTCGCGCTCACCCCGCTCGGTGCCGAGGGCGCCGTCGGCGGGGTACCGGTGCCCGCCTTGAACACCACGGTGGCCAGCAGCCAGACGGTCGCGGNNNNCGGGGCGACCGCCGCCCGCGACGTGTACCCGCGCCCGGCGGCCAGCGTGTCCTGGAACCCGGAGTCGGCGTAGAAGCCCACGGCCAGCCCGCCCGCGCTCGCCGGTGCGGTCGCGCCCGAGCCGACCGTGGCCGCCCCCGGCGTGGTGCCGCTGGCGTGCGCCTGCTGGTCCAGGACCGCCGTGCCGGCCGCGCTCGACAGCCCGGCGTACTCCAGGACCGCGACGCCGACATCCGCGGCGCCGGTCGGGGTGGCGGTGACCGTCGGCCGGGTACCGCCGGTGGCCACGACCGCCGTCCAGACGCTGAGCTCGGTGTTGTCGGACGCGGTGAAGCTGAGCAGCTTGACGAAGGTGTCTCCGGCGTTGTCGGTGACCGTACCGGTCGTCGCCGACGCCGAGCTCCACACGCCGACCTCGACGACCAGCCGGTTGCCGGGCACCGGGCTGCCGGGCAGGGTGGCGCCGAGGCTGGCCACGTTGCTGCCGTGCGCGGTGGCCTGCTGGACGAACGTGGGCACCGCCGAGGCGTACGCGGACGTGACGGCGTACAGGCTGGTCGCGGTGAGGGCGAGCGCGACCGACGACAGGACGGCGGTACGGGGCCGGATCGGCATGCTGCTCCTCGGTGCGGGGTTCGGGTCCGCGCCGACGATAGCGTCCGGCACCGTCAGATTTCAGCCCGCTACCCCGGCGCCGGCTCGTCGCCCGGGTTGCCGGTGATCGCCCAGTGACCGACCGGGCGGTACGCCGAGTCGTAGATGTCGGACCCCTGACCCGGCGTCAGCTCCAGCTGTTGCACCCCGCCCGCCCAGTACCGCAGGATCCGGCCCAGCTCACGGCCTGCCTGGCCGGCCGTCATGTCGCTGAGGTCCACCTCGAGCACGAACTTCATGACACCCTGTCCTACCGGTACGTCAGGTAGATCACCAGGGTCGGCCCGCCGCCGATGTCCTGCACGGTGACGCCGCCGTGCAGCCGGGCCCGCTCGACCACCTTGTCAAATGTCCACGTACCGGTGGACGGCTGGTCCGGTACGACCCAGCCGTCGGCCCGGGCCAGCCGCACCGCGTCCGCGAGTACGGTCCCCGGGTCGGTACCGGCTTCGATCGGCAGCTCCCGGACCAGGTGCGCGTACCGTGGCTTGCCCAGGTCCGTACCGGCGGACCGGGCCCGGGTGGTACCGGCCCGGGTGCCTGGTACCGCCACGGTGGCCAGGCGTTGCGCCCGCAGGAGCGTGAGCTCCGGGCCGGCCCGCAGCGCGCGCAGCCAGCGGGTCACCGCGACAGTCGCCGCCGTCGGGCGAGCAGGACCAGCAGGGTGCCGACGACGAGCGCGGCGGCGCCGGTACCCGCGATGACCGCCAACGGCTCGCCGGTCCGGGGCAGCCCGCCGCCCCCCGGCCGGGTCGTCGGATGCGGGTTGGGGGTCGGCGACGGGGACGGTACCGGCGCGGGGTGCTCCCCGAAGCCGTAGCTGACCGCCGCGCTGCCGATGCCGCTGAGTACGATGCCGGTCACGGTATCGCCGGTGAGCGTGCCGGCGGAGGCGCCCTGCGCGCCGTTGTCGACGGCGCCGAGGCTGTTGCGTCCGTTCCCGACGTTGGCCGGCTGGACCTCCTCGACCGCGTACGTACCGGGCAGGAGTCCGGTGAACGCCCAGCCCCCGTCGGTACCGGTGGTCAGGCTGCGGACCACCGCGACGCCGCCGGCGTCCTGCCCGCGCAGGTCGATCCGGACCCCGGCGATCCCGGCCTCGCCCGGGTCGCGCCGCCCGTTGTCGTTGGTATCGGCGAAGACCGCGCCGTTGATCTGGGACCGGGCCACGCTGCCCGGCTCGTCGGCGGGGAAGACGCCGGTCTCGTCGGTGGCCGGCAGGAGCGGATCGGGGTCGCAGACGTCGCCGATGCCGTCGCCGTCGCTGTCCTCCTGACCCGGGTTGGGATCGTTGGGACAGTTGTCGACCTCGTCGGGTACCTCGTCGCCGTCCAGCGTGACGCTCAGGTGCGCGGTGGTCGTCGCGGTCCGGCCGTGGTCGTCGGTCACCCGCAGGCCGACCTTGGTGAGGATGAGCTGCGGTCCGACCGTCGAGTGGTACACGTGGGTCAGGACCGGATCGGTGTTCGAGGCGTCGTACGTGCCGTCGTTGTCGAAGTCCCACTCGTACCTGGTGATGAGGCCGCCGCCCGGGGCGAAGCTGCCCGAGGCGTCCAGCCGCACCGTGTCCCCGTCCCGGGCGACGTACGGGCCGCCGGCCGACACGTACGGCCGGGCGAGGAGGTCGTCGACGGTGCTGACGACGGTCAGGCCCGGATCGTCCACGCCCGAGTTGGTGAACGTACCGCCGGTGGCCGCCGTGATGTCCTGGACGTGCGGCCCGAGCCCGCCGTCGGGCGACACCCCGCCGGACACGTCGATGGCGCTGATCGCCACCGGCGGGTCGACATCGCGATCCTGACCGATGACGCGACCGCCGGTGAGGTCGGTGCCGAACTCCGGATCCTGTGGCGGCCCGTCGCCGATCAGGACGATGACCTTCTCCACCCCTGGGCGCCAGGGCAGATTCAGCGCGGTACGCAGGCCGGAGTACACCGTCTCCTGGGGGTCCCCGCCGCCGTTGGCGTTGAGCAACGTGAACCCGTCGCGGAGCTGGTCCAGGTCGGTGGTGAACGGTACGTCCAGCCGGGACACGTAGTCGGTGGGGATGCCGGTCCGGGCCGGGTCGTCGCGGTAGGTCACCAGCCCGACCCGCAGGCTGTTGGTACGGGTGGCCATGTCGTCGACGATCTCGTCGGTACGTTGCCGGATCCGGTCCAGCGGACCGTCCATCGACTCGGTGGTGTCCACGACGAACACCAGGTCCACGTTGGGATCGCGGGGACCCGACGGCGGTACCGCGCCGAAGTCCCCGAAGGGCAGCAGCAGGTTCTTCTCCTCCTCGTGGCCCTGCGGGTTGGGGTGGTACCACTCGGCCGGGATCCGGGTGTCGAAGAACTCGTGCATCCAGCGGTCGGGATTGCGGTGCGCGATCGAGGGATCCGGCTCGTGTCCGGCGAAGTGCGCCTTGACCCCGTCGATGAGATGGATGAACTCCACCCCGGCGGCCCGGTTGACGTCGGTGACGACCGCGGCCGGTTCGACAGGTACGGATAGGTCAGCAGGACCATCCGGGCGTCGGGGCGCAGGACGGCGGTGCGCAGGTGGTTCAGGATCCGGGTGAGGTCCTGCTGGAGGAAGGGCAGCCTCCGGCCGGCCGCCTCGACCAGTGTCCGGCACGCGGCGGGGCTGCGCAGGCCGATCGCGAAGCAGCGCTTGACGATCTGGGCGAAGTCGATGTCGTTGCCGCCGATGGTGAACAGGACCAGGTCGGTGTCCCTGCCCAGCGCGTCGGCCTGGGCGGCGAGGGTACGGGTGCAGTCGGCGGTGACGAAGACCAGGCCGGAGTGCGGGTCGACGGTGACCCGCCGGTCCGTACCCAGGCGCACGGACTCCTC